>CAXBVF010000048.1:0-8666 GCA_963979005.1 uncultured Candidatus Altimarinota bacterium
TTTTCATTACAGCTTCGTAGAATATATATATTCAAGATAATGTAATAATTACTCATTCAATAAGTGATGCTAATGCTTCTATTTTTCCTCTACCATAATTGAATTTACTATCAGCTTTTTTTTCTGAATTATGGATAGCAAAGTAATTAAAAAGAGACACAAATAAATCTAATAGTGAATCTATAGCACTTGATAGTACTGCAATAGAACCACTTACGATTCAAACAAAAAATTTAATAACAAGTAGTAAAAAAGCTGTTATAGATGATACAATTGTGGCGGTTCTTTGTAATGACATAATAATTATTCTAAAACAATAATAAATCTATTATAATAGTTTTTACTCCAAAATAAAGATAAATAAAAAAACAGAGAATTAGCTCTCTGTTTTTTTATTTAGATTAATCAAATAATCCTTCAAGTATATCTCATTCATCTATATTATCTACTGCAATTTCTCTTAATGCAAGTAACATAGCATTATATTTTTCTTTTGTAGCATCTGAATAATCGCCAGTTGCAACTTTTTCTAATATATCATCAACTTTTCCGATAAAATTTTCTAGAGCTGAATCATCCATTTTTGAAATAACTGATCAATATTTAACTTCGTAAGTACTTTTATATTTTGCTTTTAGTACTGAGTTATTTGCATATTTATTATAGTTTGCACTATTATTATTTCTCATAGAATCTCCATCTCTTCACTTTCAATCTCTCATTCAAGCTTTTCTTTCATCACTATCTCTCATATTTCCATCTCTAGAACCATGAGAGCCTCCATCTTTAGGTCATTTTTCTTTTAAAGTTTCACTAGATACTTGTTCAGGTAATTCTACTCATGCCACCTCTAGTCTTTCAGCTAATTTATATTTTAATGGTCATCTAGACTCTAAATCATCAGCTGATAAAAATTCTCATGTTTCTATATCAGTAGTTAAATTATTGTCATTTAAGGCATTTACAAATGCTTTCATATGATTAAATGACGCGCCACCAATATTAGTAAATACTATTTTAAAATCATCATTATCTGTTTCCTTAATAGCTTCCTCTATATCCTCTATATCAAGAATTTCTATTTGTAAACCAACTTCCAAAGCTTCTTTTAATCCTTTTTCTCATTCAGCGATTAATGCTTCGTAAGTAGATTGTAAATCACCATATCCGCTTGGTATATCAAGTTCATATCTATCAAGTAATACTTCAACAGCTTCCATATGTTTTTGTTCTGAATCAGCTATTCTAGAAAATATTTCTTCACCATATAACTCGTATAAATAATTATATACATCACGAGCTAATAATTCTTCACTATATCCATATGATAATATTTCTTTTTCTTTATCAGATAAATCTGAAGCTGGAATATCAGCTATCATATCCCCTGGATTATGATCTTCTCAATGTCCTCATTTTCCTTGAGTTGTAAGTCCATTTTCTTCTCTTATTTTTTGTATGTATTCCCTTCTTTCATCCATTGACATACTTTCTAATTCTTCTCTTTGTTCATCTGTAATATATTGTGATATATTTTGTCATCCTCATCTTTGACCTTGACCACCTTGTCACCCTCATTCACCATACATTGCAGAAGTAGAACCAACACTTAACATAATTATTGCACTTGCAGCTAATCAACTAGCTATCATTTTATTTGTTTTCATGACATGTTATATTAGATTTTAAATTATCTTCTTTTGAAGATATTAGCATTATACTATTTATATTTAAGAGCTAAGTAAGAATTTTGTTTTATTTTTATTCTTTAGCTAAAATATTTCATAATGTTTCTTCTTTTGAAGATACTACTATTATAAGTATCGCTATTAAGAAAAGAGTAAGAAAAAGAGGTTAATTTAAAATTAGCCTCTTTTTTCATTATCTCTTTCTATTTACTAACTTTAAAATGATATTAAATTATTATTCAAATAATCAATCTAATAATTCATCCTCTATATCTAAATTATCTTCAGCTATTTCTCTTAATGCATCTAACATAGCATTAAATTTTTCTTTTGTTTCATTTGAATAATCTCATGTTTCAACTGTTTCAGCAATATCGTCTATTTTATCAATAAATGTATTTAATCCCTCATCGTCCATTTTAGAAATAAGTGCTCAATATTTCTCTTCATATGTATTTTTGTATTTAGCTTTTAATGCAGAGTTTGAGTTTCATTTTTGTTCAGCCATTTCTGAGCCATTTCAAGATTTATTTCAATTTCAGGCATCTTCTGGTTTATTTTCACCATCTTCATCTCTTTCAAAATCTTCATCATCTTTATTTGGAATTCAATCACCGTCATCATCTTGTATTTCTATTTCATTTTCTTCCATATATGCCTCTCTTTCTTCTTCTGTCATATTTTGCATTTCTTCTCTTTGTTCCTCTGTCATAGAACTTCATTGCCCATTTCATTGACCATATGAAGCAGAGGCACTAGTTAAACCAATAGTTGAAATCATAGCAACTAATAATGCTACAGATATTATTTTATTTGTTTTCATAATAATAGATATTAATATTAAAGTTTTAAATTTAATCTATATAAATAAATGTGTGCCAATTTTTTTTATTATTTATAAATTGTACATTTGTTTTATGAGATTAAATACATTATATATATTAATATTAAGGATTAGGTAAGAAAAGTTATACTTTTAATACCTAGAATATATTATAATGTTTCTTCTTTTGAAGATACTACTATTATATATATGAGTATTAAGAAAAGAGTAAGAAAAAGAGGTTAATTTAAAATTAACCTCTTTTCAATTAAAACACCATATCCAAATGTGGAGATGTTTCTGGAATATTTATTCATGCATCTTCATATGCAGACATATGGTGTGCAGAAGTACTAGATAATCCAATAGCACTAATAGCAGCTACTAAAAGTGCTACTGACATTATTTTTATTTTGTTCATAATATTAATTATGTTAAGAGTTAAATTACTAATCATAATATTTATAATGAATAACAATTTTGTATTTATATTACTCCTTTTTTATATACCATAAATTGTACATTTTAATATTAGATTAATTTATAATATAAACATAAAATGTAAGAAATTTGTAAGAATTAAAAAAGAAATTGAGTATAAGTCAATTTCTTCTTTAGTAAAAATAGATTTTAAAATTATAATACTATAAATCAATAATACATAAGTAATATACCTACGATAGTTAATGCGTATGACATCATATTAAAGCTTTTTCATTTTAAAAATACCTTTGAAAATTTTGCGAATCATTGTGGATTCATTAATGCAAAGACTCATTTAAATAATGCTATCCATCATAGTAAGGTAATTAATCCATCTCCAGATAGAGTCCATTCTCTATAAAAGTTAACTATTATAAAACCTATAACTAATGAAGCATATCATCAAAATAAAACAGTTGTTTTTGATTTTATTGCATCTTTAACCACTCATTTATAATACTTTGCATTAAAAACAAAAGCTAAACCAAATACTAAATATACTACCCCTAATAACTGAACAATCTCACTAGTATTCATAATAAAAAAATTATATAAATAAACATCTATTATTGTAGCAAATTTTGAGATTAAATCAATATTTTTATAATACTATTTAATTAAGTCATAATTTATCATCTTTCAATTGTCTTTATCGAAGTAGAAATTATATTCTAAATCTGTTTCAGCTCTCAAAATTCTAGTCAACCAAATGGTATCACTAGCCCACATTCTATCAAAAGGTATATTATCTAAGCTAAACCATAAAGGCTTTATTTCTTCTGTTTCAACTACTTCTCATTCATATTGAATAATATTGAATATGAATACATCCATATTCCATTCTGGTTTATTTTCAAAATAAAAATGCAATAAAGCCTTTTTTTCTAAATCTTTTTTTTCTATATCTACTCATATTTCTTCCTTTGCTTCTCTAATCATACATTCTTCTATAGTTTCATCTCATTCAGATTTTCCTCATACTCAATTTAATACTCATTTAGCAAATCACCTTTTTTTCTCTCATAGAAATATTTTATTATCCTTTATCATTATTCAAAGTGTAGATTGTATCATAATATTTTTTTATTAATAAATAATTACTTTTTCGTTTACAAAATTTTTCAGTCACCTTTCTCATAACTCCTTTCAATATCAACTTTGTTTTATTCAACCATATGGCAAAAATGGATATGAAGTAACAATTTTATTTATAAATACATTTCAGGTTTCTATTTTTTGTGAAATTACTTTTAATTCATCTATATTATCTCAATACAAACTACAACCAAGTCAAAATTTTGAGTTATTAACTAGACTAATAGCTTCATTTAAATCTTTAGCTTTAATTATAGGAGCAACTGGTCAAAATACTTCTTCATCAAAAACTTTCATTCATGGTTTTACATCTTTTAATACAGTTGGTGGAAACAAATTTGAATCCTCTGAAATTGCTTTTCATCAAGTTAATAATATAGCTCATAAATTTATTGAATCATTTATTTGTTTTTCTATTTCATCAATTAAGCTTCTTTTTGCCAATGGTCATAGTAAATTATTTTCATCCATAGGATCTCAAAATTTTTGTTCACTCATTTTTTTTGTAAATTTTTCACAAAATTCTTCATAATATTCTCTAAGCACTATAAATCTTTTTGCTGAATTACATTTTTGTCAGCAATTTCAAAGTCTAGCTGAGACCGCATCATTAACTATTCTATCTATATCATTATTTTCCAAAACTACAAAGGCATCATTTCATCATAATTCTAAAATTGAAGGAATTAAATTTTTTCAAGACAATGCTCAGATATTTCTTCAAGCAAAATCTCATCATGTAATGTTTGCTCATCTAATTAATTCATTTTCAATAATTAACTCAGAATATTTTGGAGAAATAAATAAATTTGTAAATACTCATCTATTAAAACCAGCTTCTAAAAATAAATCTTCTATTTTTTGAGCTACCATCAGAACATTGGATGCATGTTTGTTTAATACTACATTTCAAGCAATTATATTTGGGATAGCATTTCTTAATACTTGATTAAATGGAAAATTCCAAGGAGCCACACTATACAAAACTCAAAGTGGCTCATAAGCTATTTTTCAATTAATTCATCACTCACTAAATTCTTTTTCTTTCAAAATATTTTCAAAATTTTCTGCAAACCATAAGATTCAAGAAGCTGATTTACTAATATCAGCCATTGCATTTTTATAAGTCATTCACATTTCAATAACATCTAATTTTGCAAGTTCTTCCTGTTTTTCTAATAATATTTCTGATAATCTAATAAATAATTTCTTTTTATCAGAATTAGCTACTAATTTCCATTTTTTAAAAGAGTCATTTGCTATATTTATTTTTTCTAATATTTCATTTTCTGTTAATAAATCAAACTCTGCATTTAGCTCATTATTAAATGGGTTTATTGATTGTATTTTATTCATAAATTATTTTTATTTTATATATTGATATTAGTTTATAAAAAAAAGCTAGAAATACTAGCTTTTTTATTTTGTAACATCTTTATGTTTACCTCTTCATTTATATTCAATAACAATCGGACTTCCGAAGAATCAAAAATTATCTCTGATTCTATTTTCTAAATATCTTTTATAAGAAAAATGAAAATGATTTGGATTATTAACTGTTAGTACAAATTTTGGTGGATTAACATCAACTTGTGCTCAATAGTAAATTTTAGGTGAATGAGATTTTTTATTACCTGTTGGTGGATGTTTATAAACAACTTGCTCCATAAAATTATTAAAAATACCTGTTTTCACTCTTTTAAATCTTTCAGTTTTAATATTTACAGCTGATTCTAATATTTCATCTACTCTTTTTCTATCAACAGCTGAAGTAAATATTACAGAAACCCAAGGTAAGAATTCTATTTTTGATTTCAGATAATCAATATATCTATTCATCATTTTTTCTTTATCTACACCGTCTTTTGCTAAAACTTTATCCCATTTGTTAACAACAATTACTAGTCATTTATTTTCTTCTAGAGTTTTTGAAATAATTGATAAATCTTGATGAACTATTCCATCAAATCAATCTATAACTACAGCAATAACGTCAGCTCTAGTAATAGCTCTATTTGTTCTCATAACTGACCAGTCTTCTATATTTCTGATTCATACTTTTGAAAGTCTTCTCACTCAAGCAGTATCTATTAACACAAAATCATTATTATTCCATTTAAATTTTGTATCAATACTATCTCTAGTTGTACCACTTAAATCCTTTACCATCACTCTATTTTCTCAAGTAATAGCATTAATCAAACTTGATTTTCATACATTTGGTCTACCTACCATTGCAAGTTTTACATAAGAATCATCTATATCTTCATATTCATAATTTAACCCCTTTGAAGTCATGAATTTAGCTACAAATTGTCTAATTTCTTTTACTCAATTATTATGTGAAACCGAAATTGGAAAAAATTCTAAAGATTCTCAGAATCAGGCAAGTGAATATGCTTCCATCACTTTTGATTCATTATCAGCTTTATTTGCAGCTATTATTACATCTTTTATTTTGTAGTCTCTCAAAACTTTTAAAACTTGTTCATCTAATTCTGTTACTCTATCATATTCGATTAACCAGATTAATAAATCACTATCTTTGATAGCTTTTTCTGTTCTTTCTGCAATATCCTTAGTTATTTCATCTGTGTTACTAGAAAAATCTAATCAACCAGAATCAGAAACTATATATGTTAACTCATTTTCTTCATCTGAATATTCATACTCTGAAATATCTCTTGTAGTACCTTCTTCATCGGCTACAATAGCTATTTTATGACCAGTATACATATTGAAAAAACTTGATTTTCATACATTTGGTCTACCAATAATTGTTACTTTTCCTAACATTTTTCCTGATTATTTTAGATAATATTTTTTTAACTAATGAAGTATATTGATTTTTTCAAAAAAACAAGTTTAAATTAGTTTTAAACCTGTTTTTTTTATAATTATTTTACAAATACTTTTATCTTATCTAGTTCTGGAGTTGCTCAACTTGTTGATTCTAAATTAACTGCAAAATCTAGAGTTGTAGTAGTTCATGATTCAAATCATCATGCTGATCAAAAAATACTTGAATTAAGTCATCATAACATAGTTTCTGTCATTCAGTTTGTAGATATATCTCATAAAACTGATGCTTGCCATGCACTTCAATCCCAATACTTCCATGTAACTCTACCATCAAATGATACTAAATATTTCAAATCTGTAGTAGATGGTTTTGTAGATGTAAATGATACCGATCAAATTGAAGCTGCTGCACTGACATCTAATTGTGAATTATTAGTTGTTGTTACGTAAAATGAAGCTCAGTTCGAACCCATTATCTGTAATAAATAATTATAATATCATCAAGAATGATAAGTCATACTTCTAATTTTTATTTTAGTTGTTGTTATATTTATATTTAAATAAGGAAAATTAATAACTCAGTATCAATAAGTAGCAGTAATATTATATTCTGAACTAATCCGACTAACTCAATCCCAATATTCAAATGAATTTGCTCAGGTCATAGGAGTTGATCATCATCATTGTCAAAGATTTCACGCATTATTAAGAGTTGTTATATTAACTGGTTCTATAAATATAATTTCATTTGTACTTGAATTAGCATGTCCTGTAGATAATGTTGTAGAATTGGATATAGAAACATTTCAAATAACACTATCAATCTTAGAAGTCGGTACAGGAGTAGATGGCACAGGAGTAGCTAATAAAACTTTTCAAGTAGAAAAATCAGTTCAAGAGGAATTTTCTTGTACATAATTTCATTCCACATCAAAATTTATTGATACGGATGTTCAGGCTTTTCATGCTATTATTTCTCATCATAAGTTATTTGTAACTATATATGATCATACTGAATCTAGTGCAACTGCATCTGTTAAATCTATATTTACAAAATCTTTAATTCCATCTTTTGACTCTAATATTGTTCCACTATATGCTGTTTGTAAATTTGTTATTAATTCATTTCTTGCTGCATTATCATCTGGATCATATACATCATTACAACTATCACTATCTGAATATACAACTAATTTATTTGATGTATATGCAAATCATCAATCAGCATTATATTTACTTGATCTATAATTACTTGGTAAATTATTATATCAATTATATACTAATCAAGATGCTGTTAATATATCTGTCAATTCTGTTATTGTTTCTGGTTGTGATGATATTATTGATGGTAATGATAGTAGTTCACATTCAGATCATGTTAAACTTTTTAATACTTTCCCATTATAATTTCATGTTACTACTGCTGAAGTTATTGTATCTCAAGCATAAGTATTATTTAATATACCTAATCAAGCAAAATCATCTGACTCAAATATTCATGATAATTGATATTCTTGTTTTGTCTTTGTTGTTGAATATGTATATTCTTTTTCTGTTAATGGATCTGTTGGTATTTTATCTAGTTTCTCTACATTTAATTTTGTTGAACTTCAAAATGTTCATTGTGACCATACTACTGCTCATGAATATACAACATCAAATCAAGAAGTTGTTAATGGATATTTTCAAGCATTTAAATGAAATAATTCTAATGATGTTTTCATTGTGCTTAAATCTGAAATTCTTGTAGAATCTCTTGCATCTTGACTATATCA
>CAXBVF010000049.1:0-8592 GCA_963979005.1 uncultured Candidatus Altimarinota bacterium
TGATTTAGTATTATTATCTTCAGGAGAGACTATTAAAAAATCATCATGTCATTGATATTGTTCTAGTAGATTTCATATTCTCATTCAAAATTCTCTAAATTGTTCAATTATTTTTTCTTTTTCAGTTCAAAAATTTATATTTTGATTCAGATAGAATCATTGTTGTTCTATACTTGATAACACATCAGAATGCTCGGGAATTGAAGATGATTTATTTGTCATATTTTATTTAATTGTATTTATTGATTTATTTTAGATTAAAAAAATATAATGTCAATTTTGATTATTAAAAATAATATATGAAATAAAAAAAAGAGAATTTAGTTCTCTTTTTTTATTTTTCTATCAATTTAACTTCTCATCATTCTTTAATAAATCTTTCTAATATACTTATTATTTTATCGTAATTAGCTTTAGATAAATCAGATTTATAATTAGCTTTTACATAAGTGTAAATACTCTTTAATTCATTTTTTTTGAATACAGTTTTTCAGTTGAGTTTAGTTATAAGTAACTTAGTTATTTTAACTAGGTTTACTGCTCTTATGCTTATTGATTCAGATTTAAACTTAAATTGTACTGATGAAATATTTCAAACGTCTATATCTTCAATTTTTTCATTTATTACTCAATTTTTTGTAGCCTCCTTCTCCTTAGAAGGAGAGGGAATTCAAGGGTGAGGGGTAGTTGGATTAGTTTCTTTTTTATTTATCAAATTACTAGGAGAAAATTCTTTTGTTATATTGTTTCAATATTTTTTAGTATATCTTGTTGATATTGTTATGAATAATACTCATATTACTATTAGAGCCACTACTCTTGAAACTGCGTCATCTATACCATACCAAATATCGTATAAGAATATTTTTAAAGCAGTTAGACTAACTAGGTACAATCAAATGGTTCTTAGTTTTATTATATCTTTTGCTAGACCATAGAATAACATAATTGAGGCAGATACTCACCAGTAAATAGTTACTGCGAATGTAGTGTTAAATATATCATATACATATATAGATGTAATAACAAGTAAGTAAAATGCGAATATTAGATTCACGAATGTATTTAAGTAAGATAGTTTATTTATCTTGTTCCAGAATAATACAGCTCATCATAATAGGGCAGTAGATATGTATTGAAGTATTCTTAGATATTCTAAATCGTTTCTATCTATTTTTCTAAATATTGATTCTGATTCTCAAACATGAAGTGATAAAAATCAAGCTAATCAAATAATGAAAAATATCTTTAGAATTTTAGAATTAAAGTAAGCATATATTATACTAGAGATACTTATAAATATTGTTATTCATAGTATGCTCCAACCATATCATGTACTTGGTATTATTTCTAAAAGCAATATTGCTAAAGTTCATATTCATAAAATATGTAATATATCATGTGGAATTCTTTTTCCAGAATTTTGATCAAAGTCTAAGAATTTTAGATTCAAGATTAGTGAAATGAATACTATAGAGAATGGTATCAAAAATATAAAATCTCTAGTAGATACTAAATCTATTAAGTTAAATAATTTGAATATTCATACCATAAATAATATTATTCAGGCTACAAATATTTTGGAATCTTTTGTTTTGTTAAAGAAATAAAACATAATAGTTGCTTCAAACAACCAAACGCTACTAACAATAGCGTCATAGCTAGAGAATATAAGAGCAATAGCAAGAGAAAATACTGATATAGATATTCATAGATATGATAGAACAATATTTTTTGAATTAGATTGTTCTTTAACAGTTTTTATTCATCATTTATTCATCATCATGAATGCCATGATAAAGTAAACTATTGCTAGTCAAGCAAAAGCAAAACCTAGACTTATTCATTCAAAATATATATTTCAATAAGAGAATAATTCAAATCCTAAAAATAATAATCAAGCTATAGATCAAATAATTACATTTTTTAGATTTTCTCTTTTTTCTATAAGATTTTGGTTTATAAAAGGTAGAGCCCAGTTAGATATTGCAAAAATAATTAACGCAGCTATAGATAGATAAAAGTTTGCAGAATTAGTTACAATCATTACATCTGTTTGAATTTGAATTGAAGATACTTTGTTTACTATGATTGGAGCAAGAGTAAGTATTCATCAAATTGTTCAAATACTATATAGGAACTCTAAATTCTTTTTTGTACTTAAATAGTAAGATGTAAATATAAATACAAATGATACTATTAAAACTGTAACAAAGCTAGCTAAATCTAAATTAACAGTGTCTATGCTCAGGTATGAATTTGTAAGGAAAATATATATTCATAAAATAGCAAAGAAAACATATTTTAGAGAATCTGGAAGTTTGTTTTTTATTAGATTAAATCATAGTAAGTATATAAGTACTATAACAGCCATAGCTAAAACTATAGAGATCAATCATCAACTAAAACTTAGTCATAGAATAATCATTATAGGAGCTAGTAAAATGTATACTAGTGAATTGAAACTTGTTTTCAAGAAGTAGTATATTCCGATTCCAAAATATAATAGAATAGTAATCATATATGAAATAAAACTAGTTGTTTCTCTGATATATAAATCTCAGCTTCATAGTAATAAAACTAGGAATATATATGATCAGATAAATATTAATGAGAGTTTTTTAATATCTAGTTTATAAACTGTTGATATAGTTGCTATAGAAATAATAGCTGATCAAACAAGCTTAAGTATCCAATGAATATCAGAACTAAATGGAGCTATTAAGAATAATATATTTGATAGAATAAATACTCAAATAGCTAGTAGTATATCTTTTTGTTTTAGAGATAAAAATAATCATCCAAATGCAACAATTAAACTATATCAAACTAGTGTATAAGAGTTATCAGAACTTCCTCAAACGAGAAGTGGATTTATGAAAGCAAATATAAAAGAAAATAATAATAGATTTCTAGATTTATATACTAGTGAAGTTACGACTGCAAATAGTGTATTAAATATTAGGAATAAAAATGTAGTTCATACTGTTAAAATATTATTTACATCATCTCATAATAAATATCTTCATGAAAGTATTACAAGATAATTTATAAGAATTCATATTCAAAGTAGAATTCTTCATTCATTTTCTAAATCTTTTTTATCAAGCCATACTCATGCAAAAAATACTACAAATCAAATAGCGAATCATATGATTAATCTTCCTACTGGTCATATAGCAGAAATAACCAAACCTAATAAAAATAATACTCATAGAAATACTAATATTCAACCAAGCTTTGCAAGTAAGTTTTCAGAAAAGAATTTCTTAATAGCCAGAGATAGTTTTGATGGTTCTTGTTTAATAGCTTTTTTGACTCTTGGAACTTGATAAGCTTTATAGTCATTTGTTTCTACTTTTTGCTTATTATTTTCAAGACTTATTTCTTCTTCTAAATTTAGCTTTTCTTTTTTAGTTTCTTTAACTGGATTAGCTCTTATCGCAGGAGATTTATTTATAAAATTATCTCATATTGAGTTTGCAAAAAACTCTAGTCTCGTTTTTATAAATCATTTAGATAAAAATATTTTTTTAAATATTGTTCAAAAGAATAGACATATTAATAGAAAAATTATTATTTCTTCATCTCATATATATCTTAGTTCTCATAAAAAAGCTGTCAGAGAAAATGTAATAAAAAATCAAAATAATAGTGATATAAACCAAGCTAAACGATTAAGTAATTTTGTCATAATTAGTATTTATATAAGTAAGATATAGGTTTTTATTTTAATTTTTTAAGCATTGCATATATTCATAATCAGAAAATAATAATGATGGCTACAAGTAATCATATAAAAAATCCGCTATTTGATTCAATGTACCTATTATCTTCTTCATCACATTTATCTCATATTCAATCATTATCTACATCAGTTTGTTCTGGATTATAATCAAAAGGACAGTTGTCATTATCAAATAATATTTTGTCTGAATCTTTATCTTCACATAAGTTTCATACTCCATTATTGTCATCATCCATTTGATCAGGATTTACTATATTTATACAGTTATCTGTTAATCAAGTAACTCCATCTCAGTCACTATCTTCACATATATCTCATACTTCATTTTTATTGAAATCTAATTGGTCTTTGTTTTGTATATTTGTACAATTATCACAAACATCTCAGATTCAATCTTTATCATTATCTGCTTGATTAGTATTTGCTATATATTTACAATTATCTTTATTATCTATTATTCAGTCAGAATCTTTATCATTTTCTTTTAAGTGTTCATCTTGTTTTTCACATAAATCTCATATTCCATTATTATTTTCATCAGTTTGAGTTGGATTATAATTTTTACAGTTATCACAGCTGTTTCAAATACCATCTTTATCATCGTCCATTTGATCTACATTTGAAATATTTATACAGTTGTCTTGAGAATCAAATAGACCATCTTTATCTTTATCAAATTCACAAACATCTCATATTCAGTTTCTATTTATATCTTTTTGATCTCTATTTGAAATATAAATACAATTATCCTTCTCTCATATTATTCAATCTCTGTCATCATCTGAACATAAATCTCATTTTCAATCTCAATTTATATCTCTTTGAAATGGATTATAAATACTTTTACAATTATCTACACTATCTTCTACTCAGTCATTGTCCTTATCTTGTACAGTAAAGACATTGTATTCAGGATTAGTTATTAGATCTACTTTTATACTAGGAGTTTCAGAACTTATAGAAAATTTATCGTAGGTTTTAGCATATGTAGAATAATTTTTATTTTTACAATTATAGTTTGAATAGAGTTTTATATCTTGTCATGTAAAACTATTAATTAAAATAGTATTTGATTTTTTAGGGAAGTTTAGTTCAAATATTTTTATATTTTCTAAATAGTTTTCCTCTGTTTTTGATACAAAATTTATTTTGAAATATTTAAATGAAAACTCTGAAATATTTATTCTATTAACTTTGTCCCAATTTTTTCTATCTTGACTGATATAGTATTCAGTTCAGTAATCAAATGAATCATAAGAAAATATAAAACTAAAATTATTTTTTTCTAGTTTTTCATCAAAATCTAGAATTATTTCATTTTGAGTTTTAGAATTTATATCTATTGAAGTTTTGTTATTATAATCTGTTAATAAGTCATTATCAAATCAAAAATTACTAGAATAAGAATATATATCTTTATTGTCAGAATAATATTTATAAGGCAAAATATAGTCTCATTGAGTTATTACTAGGTCCTTAGTATTATTTATTTGAACCTTGTGCATACTATAATTTACAAAATTAGATTTATCTATTTCATTGTAGTATTCATAACATTGAGGAGTAAAATTATTAGGAACTTTATTTAAAAAATCATCAGGACCGCCAGCGTAAATATTATTGAATGATAATAGTAGGGCCAATGTAATTATTATTTTTTTCATTTTTGTATTTTTTATGTATTAAATATTTTTAAAACTATCTGTTTTAGCTTTTCAACTTAGTATCATATATAGGTGATAGGGACTTTGTAGTATTCACTTTCATATTTTATATAATATCTCAGCAGTAGTAATTATTGAATTTGTTGTTCATAGAGCAAATCATAGTATATGCTCATGTAGTACTTGAGGATTTTTTGCTTTGTTTATTAATTGGGGAGGGAGATAATCCTCTATATGATTTTTAAAATCTTCTATATTTATAGATTTTTCTATATCTTCTTTTAATACTTTTATTTCTAGTTTGGATGATTTTTCAATTAATTCAAGAGCTCATTTTAGAGTGAAAAATAGTTTTTCTAACTCTTTATCATTAATATTGTTTTGTTTTTCGTTACCTTTATTTAATTCTGCTTTTAAATTTTCTATTCAACTTAAGGTATCTTTTTGAATTAGTAGTTTTGCTTTTTCTTTGTCTATTCAAAATTTGTTAGCTATATCTATAGCTAACTCATCTAAAAGCTTTTTTTGGTCAAAGGCTCAGGGATTTATATTATTTTTTTCTATATTCATTTTTATTTATTATTGTTTTTAGTATTTATTTTTCTATTATTTCAATATTTTCTAATTCTTGTTTTGCTATTTTTCAAAAGTCTCAGTTTTTATCTAGAGAGACAGTTTTTTTGAAATATATAAATGCCTTTCTAATATCTCATTTACTCACTTCTAGTTTTCACATTACTAAGTTTAACATAGGACTTTTAGCATTTACTTCAAGTCCTTTTTTTATGTATATTTCAGCTTCTTCATATGGATTAGCATTTTCTGTTATTTCAACTAAATCAGAATTTAGTTCTTCTCAATTATCAGTTAAAATGCCTTTTATTATTTCTGGTTTTGAATTTACTTCATCCATTAATATCCATCACATATATCAATTAAATATTTCTGATTCAGGATAAATTTCTAATGCTCTCCTAGTAAATATTTTGGCATTTTTTATATCTTCATTTACTATATGGTAATATATTGCTAGATTGAAATCATTTGCTGTTAGGTCTTCTGAATCTTCAGTTAATATTTCTTTAAATACTTCTAGCATTTTATCTATATCTCATAGTTCATAATAGTTAAATAAAATTCTCCTGTTTATATCTAAACTATTTTCATATCATATTTTAAGAGCTTTCTTAAAATGAATTGAACTTAAAATATATTCATGTAGTTTTTCATAAACTATTCATAAAAAATAACTTGCTTCAGGATCATTTTTTACTAATTTATTATAGTCTATTAGATATAATTTAGCATTTATATAATCTCATAGCTCATAATAACTTTTTGCTGCAATTTTAAGTAGAGGTTTATAATCACTTTTATCTTCTAATAGTTTTTTTGATGTTTCAATAGCTATTGGATATAAACCATTTTCAAAAAATGCTCAAGATACTAAAGCTCATTTATATAATAAATCATCTACTTGAAAATTTTCATAATTTTCAAGAGCTGTTTCTATATTATCTAATTCCTCAAAACTAATTTCTTCTACTATTTCTCATGTTCAAGTTTCTAGGCTTTCGTTATATTCATTTTTAGCTATGAAATAATCTTGATAGGCTTGTTTACATAAACTAAAATCACTTTTACAAACAAGAGAATTTTGGTAATAGAATAGTTGGTCTGGACTTAATCATAGATTATTTAACTCATTGTTTAGGTATTCTATATTTTCATCAGTTAGACTTACAGAAAAAATAAGTGTTTTTGCTACTTTATTTTTATCTAGTCTAGAATATTCTTTAGCTTGTGAATAATAAGAATATGCCTGTTTATATTTTTTGAGATTATAATATGTATCTCATAATTTTGATATAATACTTAGATCATTAGGAATTTCTTTATGTATTTGAAGATATTTAACAAGTGCACTTGTATATTCTCCATTTTTTAGGCTCACATCTCATTTTATAATTAATCATCTGAGAGTTAATTTTTTTCTAAGAGCCTCTATTTTTTGTTTTTTTAATTCTTCTGGACTAATTACTATCTCTTCTTCTATTATTTCTCAACTGGCTGTTGTTCAAGTATTAGTCTCTTTTACAACTATTTCAATATTAGTTTGTTTTTCCAATAATTCTTTTATAGTAAAAGCTCAAAATGTTCATCATACAATTAATAAGCTTAAAAATATAGCTATAGTAAATCTTTTTTTCATTTATTAATTTAAAATAATAATGTGTTTTTTTATAATAAAATTTTATTGTTTTAATCCTATTTGTAAAGATGAAAAGTATTAAAAGCATTTACAAATGTGATAATTATATTACACTAGTTTTTAAATCAATCCTTAATTACAATTTATGTTCAAGAAAATAGCATCAAATACATTATCTCAGATTTTTTCAAAGGCTGCTACAGCAATTATTTCTATTTTTTTGATAAGTTTACTTACAAACTATTTAACAATTGAATTGTATGGGTTGTATTCAAAAATTTATAACTATATTTGAATTTTTGTATTTCTAGCTGATTTATGATTATATGCAATTACGATTAGGGAAATAACTAACAATAGGAATAATTCACAAAAAATTGTTTGAAATGTGATGAGTTTAAGACTTATGTTATGAATAATTATATTATTTTTAGCTAGTTGAATAGCTTATTTTTTACCTGGATACAATTCTGATTTAGCACTTAGCGCTATTGTTATTGCTTCAGTATTTACTATTTTCCAACTCTTAAATTCTTCTATACTTGCCTTAATGCAAGCAAATATGAAAATAGAATTTTCAGCAATATCACTAATAATAGCAAAACTTGTTAATTTGTGACTTGTGGGGCTAATAGCATATGTTATTTATCCAAAAGAATTAGTAGAATCAAGTAGTTATTTCAGTCCATTTTTATATATTATATCTGCATGAGTTGTTTGAGTAATAGTTAATACTATTTTGAATTATTATTACGCAAGGGGAATTGTTAAGTTTTGATTCAATTTTGACTGGAAATATATAAAGCATTTATTCAAGATTTCGTTACCTTATGGTTTAGCTCTTTTTTTATCAGTTGTATATTTCAAGGTTGATATAATTATTCTTTCCCTGATGGAATGACCTGAACTTTGAGATTTGAGTATTGCGCTTTATAGTTTACCTATGAAAATTGTTGAGGTTTTAATGG
>CAXBVF010000050.1:0-8255 GCA_963979005.1 uncultured Candidatus Altimarinota bacterium
TATTTATTTTTACAAGTTCATTTATATCTTCAGATGTAGTATCAGTTATTATTTGGTTTTTATAAATATCAACTTCTCATTCTAATACTATTGTTTCAGTATCGCTTACTAATTTACTTACTCAAAATATAGTTCATCTAACAGCGGCTGATGAGTCTGTTGTATATACTTCAAATTCCGATTCATCATTTAATTGAGTTGCTTTTGTCCATAGGGAACCTGCTCATAGACCAAGTTTTATAATTGTATTTAAATTATCATCATTTTTAAAGTTTAGTTTATTTAATGTAAGTTCAGAATTTTCTTCTAATACTGATACACTACCATCAGAAAAGAATAATTCAAATTCTTCTCATACTCAGGTTATGATTGTATCTCATTCTCTATAGACATTTCATTCACTGTCTGTGGCTATTAATATTAATTCATCTGGATTATAAGGAAAGTTTGTTTCAGAGTTATTATATACAAAACTAGATCAATTATATTCTCTTATTAAATTAAAAGGTCAACTTTCTGCTCTATAATTTCATACTACTCTAGAACTAGGCTTGTAATCTATTACTTGTACTGAAGCTATTTCAAATTGGTTAGTAGCTTTTGTTTTACCATATGAATAATATGAATTTGTTCTTGGATCTAGTGGTAATACATCAAGATATTTTTTTGGAATTGTGTTTTCTGTAATTGAACCATATACTCAAAAAGTGCTAGAGTCTTCATATGAATGATTATATGTAGTATCAATTGCAAAGTAGTTTGTATTTCAACCTGGCATTGGAAGGTCAGATTTTTCTGCAGAGTAAGAACTTAGGGCATTGTTTATAGTTTCTATATTTGCAACTACAGTTGTATTAGCTACATTTTCATCATATCATTGTTTATATGATATTCCTATTACTGTTAATAATACTATTATAGAAATTGAGATAATTATTTCTATAAAAGAAAAAGCTTTTTTGTTATGCATAATTATTAGGTATTATAATATATTTAAATGTTAGTATTATATTTATTTTATATGTATTATAAAGATTAAAAATTAAAAGGCTTTGACAGAAAGATTATATGTTTTTTAAAATATTATGTTATAATTAGCATATATAAATTTGCATTTTACTAATAAGTATATAGTATGTATATACTCCTAAGAAAAAAACTCCTAAACTATTACTATTTTAGTTTATTAATTTATTACAATTATGAGTAATACAGAATTTGAAAGTACAGTGTTGAAGAAATTATCTAATATTGAGACAGACGTATGAGTTTTAAAGATAGATGTAACATGATTAAAGACAGATGTAACATGATTAAAAACAGACGTAACATGATTAAAAACAGATACAACATGATTAAAAGAAGATGTGTCATGTTTAAAAACAGATATGTCTACTTTGAAAGATAAAGTAGGTGATTTGGATACAAAAATGTTTGTTATGGATAAAAAGTTTGATAGAATGGATAAAAAAATTGATGATAGATCTGATGAACTAGAAGCATCTATTAGATTAAATTGACAATATATAGATCAATCTTTTAGAAAAATTACAGAATTACAATCTTAAAAAAAGAACTTTTTAAATAAAGGTTCTTTTTTTTGACAAACTATTTATTATCTATATTATTATCTTAATATTTCTTAACAAGGCAATGTGAACCTAGCACAACTTGTAACCATAACAACAATTTATACTTCTATTATTAAATAGGGGATTTTTGTTGATAACATAGAAATAACAAAAACTCTTATTTAGAAATAAATAGGAGTTTTTTTGAAAAACATCTCCCTTTTTCAAAGGGAGTACCCGTAGGGTGGAGGGATTAGAATATTAGTCCACATATTATTAAATAATATATATAAAAAATGGTAGATTTAAAAACTAAAAGACATTCATTAGCTCATGTGATGGCGCAAGCTGTAAAACAAAATTTTCCTGAAGCAAAAATTGCAACATGACCAGATACGGAAGATGGTTTTTATTATGATTTTGATTTTTGAGAAATAGAATTTTCTGATAAAGATTTGAAAAAAATAGAGAAATCTATGAAAAAGATAATATCACAAAATCAAGGTTTTAAGAAATTTGATGTAGATTTTTGAGAGGCTAGAAATATTCTTAATACAATGTGAGAATGATTTAAAAATGAATTGGTTGATAAAATTGAATCTGGAGATTTTAAAAATGAGGAAAAATTATCTGATAGAATTTCGTTTTATTTGAATACTTCAAAATGATGAAAAGAGTCTGAAATTCAAGAATTTTTGAAAAATAATGGTTTTGAAAAATTCGAAGAAATGGATGGTGATCAAGTGAAAAATTTAAAATTTATAGATATGTGTACTGGTCCTCATGTTGAAAATACTAGAGAACTTGATGCAAATTCATTTAAGTTAGCGAGAGTTGCATGAGCTTATTGGTTAGGTAATTCTGAAAATCAACAACTGACTAGAATATATGCTTATGCTTTTAATGATAAGGCTGAATTAGATGTTCATTTAAAAATGTTAGAAGAAGCAAAAAAAAGAGATCATAGAATTTTGTGAGCTAAATTAAAATTATTTACTATATCTGATTTAATTGGGGCGGGATTACCTTTAATGCAACCTGCATGAATGGTAATAAGACAAGAAATAGAAGATTATCTTTGGGAATTACATAAAGAGAAATGATATGAAAGAGTTTGGAGTCCTCATATTGCAAAAGAGGCTTTGTATGAAACTTCAGGACATGCTGCTAAGTTTTGAGATGAATTATTCAAGGTTCAGGGTAAAGATGATAAATTTATAATGAAACCTATGAACTGTCCTCATCATATGCAAATTTTTGCAGATAATCAATTTTCGTATAGAGATATGCCAGTTAGATATTTTGAGCCAGCTACAATTTACAGAGATGAAAAATCTGGTCAATTATCATGATTAACTAGGGTAAGAGCTATTACTCAAGATGATGGTCATCTATTTTGTAGATCATCTCAAATAAAGGATGAAGTAAAGGCAATTACAGATGTTATTAAAGAATTTTATTCTACTCTTTGAATGACTGAAGATTATTGGGTTTCTCTTTCTGTTAGATGAGAAGATAAATCTATATATTTATGATGAGATGATGTTTGGGAGCAAGCAGAACTTGCACTTGAAGAAGCCTCAAAGGAAAATGAATTGCCGTATAAGAGAATTGAGTGAGAAGCTGCATTCTATGGGCCTAAACTTGATTTTATGTTCAAGGATGCAATTGGAAGAGAGTGGCAACTAGCTACAATTCAATGTGATTTTAATTTACCAGTTAGATTTGAACTAGAATTTACTAATGAACAATGAGAAAAAGAAAGACCAGTAGTAATTCATAGAGCTATTTCTGGATCATTAGAAAGATGAATGTGAGTTTTCATAGAACATTTTGCATGAGTATTTCCACTTTGGATGGCTCCTAGACAAGTTATAGTTATTCCTGTTATGCCAATGTTTGATGAATATGCTACAGAAGTAATGAATGAATTAAAAAAATCATGAATAAGAACAACTTGAGATTTTTCAACTGATGGATTAAATAAAAAGGTAAGAAATGCAGAAAAAATGCATAATAATTATATATTAGTTATTGGTGAACAAGAACAAAGTGATGGAACAGTTTCAGTTAGAAATTATAAAACAAAAGCACAAACTGTTGAAAATTTAGAAGAGTTTAAGGGAAGGGTTTTAGATGAAGTAACTAATAGAAGTTTATAATTATTATTTGATTTTTCCACTTTTTTAAGTAAATTCCTGCTACTCAATTTCTGAGTAATACTAAAAAAGGAGAAGAAAAAGTGTACAAAAATATAAGAATATCTTTCATTGATTTTTTAAATATGGAAGATAATACAGGTTATGGTTTAAAGTTTAGTTGGATTCATTTATTTTATTTAATAGTAGGTGTATTAACTGGAGCTGGGGTGTAGTAGCTTAGATTTTGATTTTTTTATGAAAAAACCGGATTTATCCGGTTTTTTTGTGACTTGTATTTTTTATAATTTAATTATAATAGAAATATTAATTTATATTTTTAATTTTTTATTATGAGTATTAATACTTCAAAACTATATAGCTTTTATTTAGCAATAGTTTCATTTGTTGCTCTTGTGGCTATTACTATAAATCTGTGAATTGTTCTTACATCCATATGACAATTTTTTCTTATAACAGATGATGAATACTTGCAAAATAGAGAATACTATAAGATAGAACAATGTGAGAATGATATTAAATGGATAGATTGAAATGAAACAAGAATAGAAAAAACTCTTGAAGAAATAACTCAATGTAAAGAAACTGTAAAGGAGAGTGTTTCTGCTTCTAGGAGTTATAAATTAAAATCTATGTTTATTACATCATGAGCATGGTTTATAGTATTTCTAGCAGTGTTTTTCTTCCATTATCCTAAATTTATGAGAGAAAAAAATAGTAAGTAAAATTATAGAAACAAATAAGGTCATATGGAAATCCATATGACCTTTGTTGTCCTCAATTTTTCTGTTTTGTTTTACTTATGTTTTTGTTTCTATTGTTTTTTTCAATCTTTCACTTTTTTCGTAAGCACCGAGTTTTTTCTCCAGTTGTTGGCTATTGTTACGTCCTTTAAACTTGGTACTTTCATCAAAAGTAAAAAACTTTACGGCCTGATAGTCGAATATAACTTTACAGTCATTTTCATAACCACTCGATCTCCAATGACATTCCCAAAAAGTCCGCACCTCTCTTGTTGGATATAGTAACACATTATCCTTAGAGTGTATTGTCCCAGGTTCTGAACCTTTTAATATAAGGTATATCATCAATAGATACAATCTATAACTTTGTTCTATATCCTCCACGGTATAATCAAAACGGCTAACATTAACAAATTGTTTAACGAGTGCCAACTCAATAGAAGCTATTTTATGAATGATATTCTTGTCTTTTTCTGTTAGCATTTCTGCATCTGGGAAAATTTCATGATACTCATGTTTTAACTGTTTTGCTATTAATTGTTGTAAAATACTCATTTTTTAAATCTCCTGATTTAATTATATTTGCGCGTGTAAATTGATTATACGTATAATACATATATAGTCAATAGAAATAATAAATATAAAATAGTATTGTTTAATTAAGAAAATAATGTATAGTTATTTTAAATTAAGCCACTAGATATGATATACGATATAATAATAGTTTGAGCTGGAGCAGCATGATTGTTTGCTTGAATTAATTCAGATAAAAAACTGAATAAACTGATTTTAGAGAAAATGCCTAAACCTTGAATAAAGGTTCTTTTATCGTGATGAGAAAGGGCTAATGTAAGTAATGTGGATATAGAAGTTGAAAGGGACTATTTTGGGCAAAATAAAAAGGCCTTGATTAGTATCTTTTCACGTTTTAATCAGTGGGATATTATGAGCTATTTCTCTAGTGTTTGAATTAACATAGTAGAAGAAGATAGGTGAAGACTTATTTTAGAAAGTTGAGATAGTAGGGAATTACTAGATTCCTTACTAAAAGAAGCAAAAAATAATAATTGTGAATTAAGGCTTAATAGTGAAGTTGTTAGAATAATTAAAGGTGTTGATATATATAATATAGAATTATTAGATTGAAAAAAATATAAGGCAAGGAATGTAATAGTTTCTAGTGGATGAAAAAGTTTTTTTCAAGTTTGAACTACAGGAGATTGATATAATTTTGCTAAAGATTTATGATTAAAGATAATTCCTCCTCACAGATCTTTATGTGGATTAACATCTAAAAAAGATTTGAGTTCCTTATCATGAAGTTCATGTGATTTGAAATTAAAATTAGTAGATGATAAAAAAATAACCCATCCTTGAATTCCTTCCCTTAATTCTAATGGAAGAAAGCTTCAAATAATTTATGAAGAATTCTGACCACTTCTTTTTACTCATTTTTGAGTTAGTTGACCTATCGTTTTTAATGCTAGCAATGCATTATGAGAGTATTTGAATAGTTTAAATATTATAAGTGAAGAAGAAAAAATAAAATATATCTTAGAGAATATTAATATAGAACTTAGTATAAAAAAAGAAAAGACTACAAAAAAAATATATAGTTTTTTTAAAGAAGAAATTGATAATGAGGAATCTGTAGAATTTTGATTACAGGACTGGAGAAGTTGGAAAGAGGCAAAAGCTACTTGATGATGAATTGATATAAACGAACTTGATAATAATCTGCAATCAAAGGAATATAAATGATTGTATTTTATTTGAGAAGTAGTGGATATTACGTGAAAAACTTGATGATTCAATTTGCAGTGGGCATGGAGTAGTGCTTATGTATCATGAAAAAATATAAAAAAATAGTTCTGATTATTTAATCAGAACTATTTTTTATACTCATTCTTTGGATCCATTTTTCTAAACCATCATCCATTATTTCTATAATTAAATCTTTATCACTATGATCTTTTCAATCTGATAAGATATCTGCATATCATTCTCAATATAATAAGTTTAATAAATATGACACACTTTCCATTGATGTTTTTAAACCAGATAAGTAATATTCATTTAAATTTATTTTAACATTTAATTCATTGTTTTCAATATTTCATTCTAATAATTTCAAAATAACAGAACTATGATATTTTATATCTTCGTTATTTATTAGTTCTGGTTGTTTTAGTTCTATTGCTTTAACTAGTCAATTAATACTTAATGTAATTTCATTCCTTACTTGTTGTTTAAATATTTCTGTTGTATTATTTCACTCATAAGTTTCGTTTTTTCAAATATTTAAATTTGCTAGAGCTTTTTCACTAGGATTTATTAATAGACTTGTACACACACTAAAAATTCAAACCCACTTTGTCACTTGCGTTGATAAAGTTGGTTTTGTTAATGTATTTGAGTTATTTTTATTTATATCTAACATTTTTAATTTTTATATACTTTTTTATATTTATCTCTTAAATTAACATATGCGTCACCCATTGTATTCTTATAATCTTGTTTAGCATTTTGTTTTGCTAAAAACTCTTTTTCCTTAGCTAATTGTTGTTCAGCAAGCAGTCTAGCTTCTTCTTTATCATTACTTTTTTTTATATCTCAAATAACATCGTAATTGTTATCTGGTATTTCTATTTTTGTGTTATTGTTCATTATTTTAGCTAAAGCAGTTCTGATTCAATCATTAGATGCACCCAGTATTCTACTATCCATTATTTGTTTTAGGGAAGCATTATTTAAATTTATCAAAGCCTCATTTTTATCTCATTTATATTGATCTAGTACTAGCTTTAACTGATCATTTATATCCATTCTTTCATAATGTCCAGCTAACTTTGATAATGTTTTATCAAAAGTTTTTTTAGCTGAATCTTCATCAATATTTGATGCTATTAATTTATCTTTAGTAGATTCAGATGATACTACTGGTTTAATTTGTTCTTGTTGTGTGTTTATATTTTCAGGAGTCATAATTTTTTAATTAAGTGTTAAATATTTAATAATTTTTCATCTATGTTCATTTCTTCATTATTTTTATCTTCTATTTCAGTATCTATTCTTGCTTTTTTTTCAAATTTCTTATATATTTTTATTTTACTATTGTTAATGTTAATTAGATCACTTTCTAGTTTTTCTTTTTCATCTTTCGTCATCTTTTTTTCTTTGTCTAGGTTTTCATATATATACAATACTAATTTACTTAGTTCCATAATATCTTCAATATCTTCTGCTTGAGATATTATATCCTTTGATATAAATTCACTTTCATTTACGAGTTCTTTCAGTTTATTTAAAAGTTCTTCTCTAGAGTATCCTTCCATACTTAAATATTTATTTATAATATGTATTATTTTATCATAATTTGAATAATTAATCAAAAAATCTATATAAAACTTTACAAAATAGCAAATGAGACTAATATATTAGTAAATTAAAGCCTAAACAAAGCAATATTAATGAAAAAAATACTAACTTGAATTAAACCTACCGGAAATTGAATGCATATATGAAATTATTTTGGTGCATTTAAGCCATTTGTAGAACTTGCAGAGTGAAAAACTGCATATATTTTTATAGCTGACTATCATTCTCTTACATCGGTACATGATAAGGAAACACTTAAGAGTAATAAACTTAGATTACTAAAAGAGTATTTTGCATTATTACCAGTAGATACTGATATAGTTGTTTTTGAACAATCAAAAATTAATAGAATTAATGATATAACTTGGATGTTTTCTAGTGTAACTCCATATAGTTTAATGTTA
>CAXBVF010000051.1:0-8203 GCA_963979005.1 uncultured Candidatus Altimarinota bacterium
ATCAGCTTATTCCAAACATCATTTTGTAATGCATCTATATTATTTTCTTTTTTTAAAATTCATATTTCATTAACAATCTGAAATCTTCTAGTAAGTAAATAAATTATTTCTTTATCAAGTGTATCAATTTGATCTCTGTATATTTGTAATAATTCTTTATGTTCCATATCTTTTATTAATTTATATTAAAGATAATATAATTATTTTAATAAAAAAGAAAAACAGAAATTTGAAATTCCTGTTTTTCTTTTTTATTACTAATTACATAGCTTCATCTGAGTAAACTCATTTTTCTATTTTTATTTCTATATCTTTTTTAATAGTTACATCAGCAACTTTAAAAACCCATCATCTAGTAGCTTCTGTATCATAGTCTGTAAAAGCTTCAATTATATCCATTTCAGCAGCGTAATCTACAATTTGTTCTTGCCAATTTTTTGAATTAGTTGTGTCGTATTCATAATCAAATCAGATAGCTTTTATTAACATTCACAAAGTTTCTGATTTTGTAATTTTATCTTCTGGTCTAAAATTAGTATTTTTAGAAATTAAATCATTATCAACAAGCACTTCTACATTTATACAAGCCCAGGTATTAGGATTTGTTGCTGATAAGTCATCAAATATATTATCACATTCATCTTTTTTGTCCAACTTTGCAACTCATCTTGCAACTGCTGCTATTTCTTGTCTTAAGACGCTATCTGTTAAATTATAATTCTCAGGATTATTTATATGATTATTTATTATTCATTGTTCAGCTAAATTATTAGCAGCTTCTATCTCTTCAGTATCTAAACTCATAGCAAAAGTCATTGTTCAAGTAACTGCTAGTAAAGCAATTGTAGTAGTTAATTTTTTAAACATAGTATTAAATTAAAAATATAATATTTATTTATTATAAAGACTTATAATTTATTGCAAAAAATAAACTCTAGACATTATCTAGAGTTTATTTTTTATATATTCATTTCCTTTAAAGCTTTTATTCTATCATCTAAGTCTGGATGTGAAGAAAGTAAGGCCATAATACCAGTTCTTTTTTTAGTTGAAATTTTCATTGCAGCTAAATTTGAATCATCAGATGATGCTATTGACTGCATTTTTTTCAACGCCTCTAATCAGGCTATCATTTTTTCTTTTCATAAGAATTCTGCACTTCAAGCATCAGCCCTAAATTCTCTATGTCTAGAAAATGCCATTGCAATAAATGATGCTAATATTCAAAAAATGATTTGTAACAGAATATTAACTAAAAAATAAGCAATTCATGACAATCATTCATCTAATCTACTAGCGATTATATTTGATACTATTCTAGCAAAAAATATGACAAAAGTATTTAATACTCATTGTAATAGTGTCATAGTCACCATGTCACCATTTAATATATGTGCCATTTCATGACCTACAACTCATTCTATTGCTCATTTATCCATCACATCTAGTAAACCAGTTGACACTGCTACCAAACTACTATTTTTTGTCATTCATGTAGCAAATGCATTTGGTTCAGCAGAATTATATATACCTACTTCTGGCATTTTTATATTATTTCTCTCTGATAAATCTTGAACTATAGTCCAAACAGCTTTTTGTTTTTCATTTAGATTATCAAAGTCTTCAATTTTTAGAACTTTTATTTTATAAGCTCTTTTTGCCATCCATTTTGAAATAGCAAGAGATATAAATGAACCGGTAAATCATATTACTAATGCATATATAAATATTGATACATAATTGAATCAATATAGATCCATCCTAATGCCGAAGTAACGTTCTAGTATAGTAAATACAAGTGTTAGCACAATTATTATTGCAATATTCATCATCATGAATAGAAAAATTCTTTTGAACATATTATTTTAAGTTAGTTTTTAA
Source organism: uncultured Candidatus Altimarinota bacterium (assembly GCA_963979005.1). Lineage (GTDB taxonomy): Bacteria > Patescibacteriota > Gracilibacteria > BD1-5 > UBA6164 > UBA6164. The sequence continues at coordinate 1,882 of CAXBVF010000051.1, forward strand.
ATTAATTATATTTGTTTCGTTATTTTACATTTCTAAACTCATTTGTCAAAGATTATTTTCCATGTTTCATCTAGAATTATCTAAAATAAATAAGTCTATTATTTCAAGATCATATTTCAAATTATGCCCAATAATTAGTATATCCAAATTTAGAGTATTTTTAAGGAAGATTTTTAGTTCTGAATCATTAACACTATCTCAATTGTGAAGTCTATTTAGATAAAATATATTGTCATCATCTAAGTATATACTTACTCAAACAAGGTCAGCGTCAATAATATTTAAGGACGTAGTTTCTGTATCAAGTGAAATCTTTTTGTAGCTCTTTATTTTTTCATATAATTCATCTAGACTATCTTTCGTTTGTATAATCTTTACTTTTAATCATAAATCAGTCCATGTTTTTACTTTTATTTCTTCAGAGTCTCATATTAAAGAATGAAATTCTAGACTTCTAAAATATTCTTTAACTTCTTCATTTAAAAAATTATCTGGTCTGAATTTAAAATCCTCTAAATCAAACTTTTTATTTACTATACCATCTCATGCAACTTCATCCGTTAACATATGTTCATCCATATCGATATTTAAATCGATAGTTGCAAGACGTTTACTTAAAAATGCATCATCTTTTGAACTTATTAATTTTTCAAATGTTTTTCATTTAAAACATCAAAATATTTTTTTAGTATTTACCTCATCAAATTTTTCTAGTAAAAGATTTTTTACTTCTTTTTCTGAAATGGACTCAAAATTATTAATAGCTATCAAATCATATATTTTTTCTACTCATCAAACAATATTTATTAAATCCACTGCTTTTTTAGGTCAAAATCAATCTATTCAAGGTATATTATCCGCCTTGTCTCACACAATAGCTAAATAATCTATTATCATTTTAGGTTCTACTCAAAATTTTTCTGTAGCTTTTTCTGGGTTAAATATTCTTCTTTTCATTGTATCATATACAGATACATTATGAGTTATTAGGCTATATAAATCCTTATCTCACGATAGTATATAAATATCATTTTCATCCTCTTTTCAAAGTTTTGTTGCTAATGTTCAAATAACATCATCAGCTTCATATCAATCTACTTCTATTATATCAACTCACATTAATCATATCATTTTTTCTATATCTCATATTTGTGTTCTAAGACTATCTGGCATCCTATCTCTTGTAGCTTTGTAATCAGCATATATTTTATGACGAAAATTTTGTCATTTAGCATCTTTTAAGAATATTAAGTAATCTGGGTCTTGTTTTACCAAACTATTTACAAAAAACTTTGCCATTCAAAAAATTGCATTAACTATTTTTCAATCCTTCGTTGCAAATTCAGGTAAGGCAAAAAACATCCTATAAATAAAAGAATTTCCATCAATCAAATATATTTTCTTAGCCATGATTTAGTATAAAAAATTAATTAAAATAAGTTTAACTTATTTAAGATAATATGCAAAGGAAAATAATTATCTTGACAAATATATTGACAAATTACAATTTAAGAATATAAAAATATTACTTAGAGAAAATTTTTTCTCAAAAGTAAATGAAAAAGGTGAACATAATGGTTGATGCAGCAAGTGATAGTGGTAGCTATCATGTAAAAAAAACAAAAGACAAAGCGGATGGTAAAGATGGTAATGAAAAAGGAATGAAGAGAAAAAAACGAAGAGATTTATTATTAAGAGATCAGACTAACGGAATTAGTTTAGCTACAGAATCACATTTTAAACAATTTGAAATAAATATAAGAGACAGGATACTCTAAATATGCTTATGGTTTTATGAAATTAAGTAAGCATCAAATTGTTACTAAAGGCAGTTTTATACTGCCTTTTTTAATTACTTAAAAATAAATTAGTTTGACAATCAAAATTTTATTAATAAATTTTTAATTGTAAGCATAGTGTTTACAAAATGTTTTACTAACAATATAGATAAGAGGAATATAATAATGAGCAACGAAACACAGGATCCCGATATTGGAAACATAATCGGAAAAGAAACAAAAAACGTACAACACTCACCAATCGATAAGACTATTGTTTTGGGTGAATCAAATACGAGTATTAGTTTACATGATAGACATGTTGCTAATCAAACAGCGAAATATAGATACAGACCGACATAACTCTAGAATTATTAGTAAAACCCTTTGAAAGGGAGGAGTTATAATAAAGTGCGAGAACTATGTTCTCGCCTTTTTTTTTGATTTTAAAATAAAAATAAATACTATAATAAAAATAATTAACAAAAAACAATGATACAGAATTTTAAATTATTAGAAAAAAATAATCTAACTGAGAATGTCTACGAAATGCTTTTTCAATCTGAAAACAAAATAGTAATGAAACCAGGTCAATTTATAACATTTTTACTCGACAAAATATGATGAAGAGCTTATTCAATATTAAAAATTGAATGAGATAAAATATTATTGATAATTAAAAAACGGGAAAAAATTGAGTGATGAAGATGATGAAGCATATTAATTTGTGATTTAAATATATGAGAAACTCTTAGATGAGTTTGACCTGCATGACATTTTTTACTAGCAGAAAATAATAAAAATAAATTATTTATATGAACTGGTACTGGTTTTGTTCCTCTTTGGAATCAAATACAATGAGTGCTTGAACTGAAACAGGATGCTAATATAAAACTCCTTTTTTGAGTTAGAGAGTCAAAAGACTTATTTTATGAAAAAGAAATAGCTAAATTAAAAAATGATAATAAAAGTTTTGATTACGATATATATTTAAGTAAGTGCGACAAAGAATGATATAATAAGTGATATACGACTAACTATCTGACTAAGGATAACTGTTCTCAATTTGAGGAGTTTTATATATGTTGAGCACCCGCTATGATAGAATCATCAGTCAAAATATTAAAGGACTTATGAATAGATGAAACTAATATTTATTTTGAAAAATATTAATTTTTTTAAAAAACCAATACATGTTGTATTGGTTTTTTTGATGTATTAATTAATTTGATATATTAAAACTATTAGTTCAAGTAGCAATTACTGTTCATCATTCTTTAATTTCCAACTGAACTTGATAAGCTCATATTTTAGAAATTAAAAGATCAACTGCAATGCTTCAATCAGCAGTAATTGTTCATGTAGCTGAAGTTATAACAGTATTTCATATACTAGGTTCACTCAGTAATGACCATTCATAAGTTAAGGTTCTTCAATCAACTCAACTAATAGTTGCCGCGTATGTTTTTATAAAATTTCAGGCAAATTCAAAGGGTCAAATATCATATCTATCTCATGTAACACTATGGTTTCAAAAAGCTGGATCTCACATATTTATAGTAGCAGATGCTTGGGATACTCAATCAAGTCAGACATTTACCTGAGGGTCTGTTCAAGTAATATTAGTTCAGTCTAAAGTATAATTATCAGCAGGAATAGAATTATTATAAAATAAATTATAAGAAATAACAGGAGTTCAAGCTGTATATTTTATTCAACTGTAAGTTCAATTTATTATAATATTACTATTAATAATGGGATTTCATGAAGATATAACAATTCAATTATATCTTGAATAATAAATTAATGAATTAGTTATAGTAGCATTTGAATTAAGTATTCTAATACTTCAGTATGTTTGATTTGATCATCCATACCTTAATTGTACATAATCAAAAATAGAAGCGCTTGATCATGCATCTCTAATATAAAGATATCCCCAATTTCAAGTAGACGGTGTTCATGTTGATCATGGTATAGTTGCTCATACTGAATTATCATTTTTTGATGTAAATATAATGTTAGATCAAGATGTTCAACTTGCTTGTATATTTCAATAACTAGTAACTGTCTGACCTAAATTAAATTTAATTATTAATCAAGATGGAATAGTTAATGTTTTTCATGATGATATAGTAGTTGGTCATACTACAAATATTGTACGATCTGATTTAAGTGTTCATGCTGTAGATGTAATGGCTAGTGACATAATATTGTACACATCATCCTGACCATTAGTATTTATTGTATTATTATTTCAAACTAAAATTGGCTCTGCAGTTCAATATAATACACCATATCATGAATTTCACGAAATATTATTATCTGTGACAGTCATATTTGTTCCTCAAGTGATATATATTCAATCACCTCCTCATACTATTGTATTATTTTGAACTGTAGGACTTCATAAAGCTATCTTTATGGCATCATATGTTCATCCATTTGTTATAGTGTTATCTGTTACAGTTGGATTTCAAGAACTTATAATTATTCAATTATATCTTGAATAATCTATTAATGAATTAGTTATAGTAGCATTTGAATTAAGTATTCTAATACTTCAGTATGTTTGATTTGATCATCCATACCTTAATTGTACATAATCAAAAATAGAAGCGCTTGATCATGCATCTCTAATATAAAGATATCCCCAATTTCAAGTAGACGGTGTTCATGTTGATCATGGTATAGTTGCTCATACTGAATTATCATTTTTTGATGTAAATATAATGTTAGATCAAGATGTTCAACTTGCTTGTATATTTCAATAACTAGTAACTGTCTGACCTAAATTAAATTTAATTATTAATCAAGATGGAATAGTTAATGTTTTTCATGATGATATAGTAGTTGGTCATACTACAAATATTGTACGATCTGATTTAAGTGTTCATGCTGTAGATGTAATGGCTAGTGACATAATATTGTACACATCATCCTGACCATTAGTATTTATTGTATTATTATTTCAAACTAAAATTGGCTCTGCAGTTCAAAATAGTACACCATATCATGTTTTCAATGAAACACTATTACCTGTAACAGTCATATTTGTTCATCATGTAATATATATTCAATCATTTCATCATGATACTACATTATTTTGAACCGTAGGACTTCATCATTTTATAACTATAGAATCATAATTACCTCAAAGTGCTATACCATTATTTGATACAGTTGGACTTCAAGAAGTTATAATAATTGAACTGTATTTAGAATTGGATACTAGTCAATTTATTATATTTACATTACTATTAAGAATGCTTATACTTCAATATGTACTATTTGAACCAGCATATTTAACATGTACATAATCCATAACTGAAGCGCTTGATCATGCTTCTCTGAAATATACATATTGCCAACTTCATGCAAGAGGACTTCATGTAGATCAAGTAATCGTATATCAATAAAAATCATCGTTTTTTGATGTGAATACAATTGTAGCTCATGAATTTCAATTAGCGCTAAGAGTTCAGTATACTGTCATCTTATGTCAATCGTCGAATTTAACTACAACTCAAGGTTCTATTGTTAAGGTAACTCATGAGTTAATCGTAATATCATGGTCTAAATAATATGTATTACCTGTAACCATGTAGTATTTGTTGTAATAGTTGGGGCAATTGATCATGTTCAGTTGGGATATGTTGGTGTAGCAACATAACTTCAATGAGAAATACTTATGAATAAGAAACTAGAAATTAAAGCTAAAATTAGTAATTTTATTTTTTGTATTATCATATAATATTTATTTAGTAATTAAAAGTTATCTATCTATTATAAAACTAATTCTAGTACATCAACACTATTATTCATAGCAAATTCCAAGTTACTCATATGTGCATCAATAGCTTCATTGTTAGCTCAGTCTGAAACAGCCTTAATTACTACACATTTATCTAATAAATTGTAATAGCGAGCTGTTGATAAAACTGCAAAAGCTTCCATCTCACAAATATCTCATCAATGTTTTTCTCTTAATTCTATTACTTTTTTTTCATCATCTATAAATTGATCTCAGGTTAAACAAATTCAACTTAGTATCAATCAGAACTTATTTAAATCAAATGAATCTCAAACAGCATAGTTTAAGAATATTGGTTTTTTTGCATAGTCTAAATGCTCTCACTCAAATGGCAAATATATATCATGTTGAATAAATGTATTGGGCAAAAATACATCTCATATTTTTGAATCAGATACATTTAAACTACCAGCTATTCATATGTTAACAATTTTATCTGGACTGTAATTTTCTAGTAAATATACCATAGTTATTGAAGCTTGTATTTTTCATATTCATGATAAGGCTAGGATAATTTTTTCATCTCATTCATCTGTATTCCTTAATCATTCATATAATACTACACTATTTTTTCATTCTATTTTTTTTAAATTAAATCTTTTTACGATTAAATCAGCTTCTTCTTGCATAGCTGTGATTATAATTTTTGTCAGTTCCATTTTTTTTGATAATAATTTAATATAATATAATATAATATAATATAATATAATATAATATAATATAATATAAT
>CAXBVF010000052.1:0-8146 GCA_963979005.1 uncultured Candidatus Altimarinota bacterium
TTAATACTATATTTATATCTAATTATAGTTATTTTTCAATTATTTTTTTGAATTTGTCTTGATTTTAATAAACAAAAGTATAGAATACAAATACAATTTTATAATTAATTAATTGAACACGATGGAAATTCAAATAAAGATACACCTTGGAAACGAATTAACTGACTCTAAAGGAGTAGTAGAAAGATTAATATCAGAAAACTTAAATAACAAATTAGACCAATACTTAAACAAATTTAATAAAGAAGATGCTGAAGGTACTATTGAAGTATCAGTTGATAAAAATAAAAAATGATTATTTGATGCTAAAATTCAAGCAAATCTTGATGGTAACAGTTTTAGATATGAAAGAGAAGATTATAAAAATCTAGATGATTTAATTAATCACTTATTTGATCACTTTAAGGAAACTTTAAGTAAAGCTAAATAAAAATAATCCTCCCCTTATTCACTTCGTTCATTTCCACCTTATTAAGGGGAATAAAACTATAGTAGTTAATAAAGGGGATTTTTTTATTGTTTTTTTATATAATTTCACTCAATATATAATCCATTACTAATATTCATCTATTAGTTAATACTAATTTATCGTCTTTTTGCATTAAATAGTTTCACTCTACTAATTCATCTATTTTAGACTTATTTAACTTTTCGTAATCATTTTTAGATAATCATGATGTTCTTAGATTAAACATTATTTTTTCTATAAACAAATCTTCAGAATCCAATTTTTCTTGGATTTCTTTTTTTCAAAAATAGTATTCTATGAAATTTTCACTATTAGAATATCTTTCGTTATTTATAAAAGAATGGGCTCATAATCAAAATGCTAATATATTAGAGTGATTCCAATAAGCCTGGTTATGCTTACATTCATATCATTGTTTTGCAAAATTTGATATTTCATAAGGATTATATCACTTTGAAATAAGCAATTCTTTTATTTCTGAGTATTCTCATAAATAATCATCCTCTAAAATTCAAAGCTTATCCCAATTATCTGGATATGTTATATTTTCAAAATTTGAATCTTTAATCTCTGGTATATCATAATATTCTTCTAGCATATAGACAGATACATGTTTTATAAACGAGTAATTATGCAAAATATATTCTATATATTTTTTTTGTTCTCATTTTTTTACATATGGTAATCCTATAATAAGATCAATAGAAACATTTTCAAATCATACAGATTTTAAATTATTCAAGGCTGTAAATATGTCTCATTTTTCATCCCTTCATATCTCTTTTAAACTCTTATTATTTAGTGTTTGAACTCATATACTAATTCTATTGATTCATATTTTTTTCCATCAAATAATATTTGATTTAGTTACGGTCACAGGTGTTGCCTCAATATTTATTTCGATTTTTTTATCAAAATCATACTTATCTTTTAAACTATTAATTATCTGCTCTAACTGTTTAATACTTAGTACACTAGGCGTTCATCATCATAAATAAATAGACTTTAAAAATTTAAAGTCTATTTTTTCTTCTTTTATTTCTTTTAGTAAATTTTCTATATATAGGTTTATTTTGATAGCATCAATATTTCAATATGATGCAAATCTACAATACTTACATTTACTTGTACAAAAGGGTATATGTATATAACAAAAAGTATTAATTTGTTTTATTCCCTCTGACAATAGGGGAAGAGAATTTTTATTATTCACAAGAGCTTGATAATTTTTCTAAAGTAGCTATTTTAGAAGCTTTACAAGTAATGATTTCTCTAAATTTATCAAATGCCATTTCATAATTAGATGCATTATCTAATATGGAAATAATATTTTCATCATATAAACTCTTTATTCATTTATCAAAACTAGATAATTCGTACTCAGATGAGAAAAAGTCATTTAATATGATATTGTAATCTGGATGAATTTTGTCTTCCAATTTATCAGATTCTAAAGAAAGTAAAGCTGGTAAATAATAAGGAAAGCTATTTAAATAATCTTCAGCTCAAATATCTGTTGCTAAATATCATAAAAAATCATTTGCAATAGCCATATTATCTGCTTCCTTATTTATTACAAAGTAATTATAATTAGCTAGAGTTTTTCAATCACCTGAATAATAGTGTGGAAAAGGAGTAGCAAGTAAAAAGTTTTTACTAAATCATTTTTCATTAATTTCATTTATTAGTCTAGGGTATCAAATTACCATAAATGTTTCTCACTTTGAGAATAAATCTATAGAATTTTGTCATAAATTACTTAATTCCATAAATCTAGAATCAAATCCATTAGATCAATTAACATCTCAATAAAGTAAATATGAAACTAGTGATTGTTTAAGTTTAGTTCAAGTCACATCACTTAATCATGAAATATCATCTTCTAATAAGAAAAATTGAGTTACTATATCTGATGCAAATCTAACAGTGGACCCGTTTCAGATTCAGATAGGTATTAGGCTAGGTTTTTTATCCTTTAAGTTTGCTACTACGTTATTCAATCAAGATAAAGATGCTAGTTCAGAATTTTTTACATATCTTCTATTATAAAATATTCATAAAGTTTCATATCAAACAGGTACTCAAACTAAAAATTCTTGAAGTGTTTCTCATTCTCATACCGAAGTAATTAAATCATCAGCAAATATTCATTTAAATTTTTTTCTAAAATCATTTGAATTAATTATATTGGGATCTACTCATATAACTTGATTTGAAAAAATTGAATTCTTTTCATTATTATTTAATACAAAAACATCTGGTGCTTTATCAGCTGTAATAGATGAGATTAAAGCTAAAGAATAATCATCATAATTTGAAAAACTTTCAATATTTATAACAGCGTTAGAATATTGAGGATACAATGATTTAAAATTTTCGGCAATTAAATTTGAATCTGTCACGTTGTCTCATAACATCCAAATATCAAAAGTTCATGAGCTTTTTGCTCACTGATCAGTTGGTCAAGAACTATTTAAATTAAAAGCGATAAATATTATTAAAGTAATTAAAACTCATCATACAATTGCTAGTATAATCTTATTTTTATTCATATTATTTTTTATGTATTAACTAATAATTAACCTCAACTGAATCAAATGATCAATAATCTGTAACTGTGGTTGTTGTATTTGTTGTAGAGAAAAATATTAAAACATATCATAATATTGATAATGATATTAAAAAAAATAATAAAAATGTTGTTACTCTCGATATATTTTTACTAAAATTTTTAAATTTGTATGCATGTATCTTAGCAACAATAAATAATCCCCATAACAATGCCAATACTAATGTATATACTCCTAAATATATAGCTAACATAACTAAAATATATAAAAACTAAATTTAAATGTCCTCCCTCTTTTTTAATATAATTATTATAACTCTAATTTTTTTTTTGCAAATTTTAAAATAGTTTGTTATAATAAAGTAAGTTACAAATAGATTATTATTAAATAAGGAAAACTTATTCAATAATAGTAAATTAAATAATAATTTTTTAATTAAAAAATATGGCTGAACTAAAACAAGATTGAAAAACTTTTTCTATATCAGACGAAGTACTAGCTAAATATAAAGAGCTTGTAGATTTAATCATGAAAACAGATTCAATGGATGATGATGAAAGACAATATTGGTTTGATATCATGCCTTCAATGAAAGATGAGCAAGTTGATAGACTTTATAGTATTTTGGATACTGAAAAGAAAAAATTAGAAAAATTAGAAAAAAAATATCAAACTGAAATCAAGGATTTAAATGAAAAGCATTTAATAGAATGGCAAGAATTTCAAATGAAAGATTCTAAGAAAAAAATAAAAGACGAAGAATCAAAAGATAAAAAAGAAGATGCTGAAGATGTACTTGATATGTTGAAAGATTTATAAAAATTAATCACAAAAAAAAGAGAAACTTAAGTTTCTCTTTTTTTGTTGTAAATAACTAGAAATCACTTTCGTGTTCTATATTAGCATTTACTTCTTTTAAATGTCTTTCTCATACATCTACATCTTCGTCTCTTGAATCAAAATAATCGTTATCAGATTCTAATTCGTGACCATGAATTTTTCTATATTGTTTTCATGCAGGAATTAGTCTACCTATAATTACATTTTCTTTCATTTCTTTAAACTTATCAATTTTACCAGAAACAGATCATTCAACAAGTACTCTTACGGTTTCTTGGAATGAAGCAGCTGATAACCATGATTCAGTATAAAGTGAAATTTTTGTAATACCAAGTAGTAATCTTTCAGCAATACTAGTCTTTTTACCTTCTTTAAGTAGTCTATCATTTTCTTTTTTAAATCTGATAATATCTACAATATCACCAGGAAAGAAATCTCAGTCCCCTTTAGAAGTAACTCTAACTCTAGAAAACATTTGTCTTACAATAAGCTCAATATGTTTAGAATTAACAGTTTGACCTTGTGATGCATAAATAGATTTAATATCATTAACTATATATTGTTCAGCAACAAGTACTCATGCAACATCTTTTAATTTTTGAATATTTAATGATCATTCAGTAATTTTTTGTCAAACAGTAACTTTGTCACCATCTTTTACTAAAATAGTTTTTCATAATTCAAAAGAATATTCAAATACTCTATTTTCTACATCTTTTATAGTTATAACTCAATCTTCTATTTTCTTAACTTCTCAAGCAAATTTTGAAGTAAGTTTTTGTTTATCTTTAGTAGATCTAGCTAATATTTGTTTTTTCTTAATAGCTTGGCCAACTTTTACAGCAACATCAAAATGTTCATCAAAATAATATTCATCAGTTATTAACTCTTCTGATACAACTCTTACAATAATTTCTGAATCTGTTTGTTCAACTTCTACAACTCAATCAATATCTGATATTTCAGCAACTAATTTAGGGTTTCTAGCTTCGAATAATTCTTCTACTCTAGCAAGACCTTGTGTCATATCTCATCCTTCTTTTGCAACTCAACCCGAGTGAAAAGTTCTCATAGTTAACTGAGTACCTGGTTCTCAAATAGATTGTGCAGCAATTACTCAAACTGGAGTTCAAATTTCAACTTCTTTATTTAGACCAAGATCTAAACCGTAACAAGCTTTACAAACTCAACCTTCTGTTTCACAAGTAAGTACTGATCTAATATTTACTTCATTTACTTCATTAGAATTTAATACCTTTAATACATCAGTATCTACAATTGTACCAGCTTCTACTATAACTTTATCTTTTTTATCTTTCACATCTATCGCAATAGTATGTGAAAATATTCTATCTTCAAAATTTTCATCAAAACTTCATTTAGCTTCTCATCTTGTTACTGTTTTATAATGAACAGTGTTACAATCATCTTCTTTAATAATTATATTTTGACTTGAATCAACTAGTCTTCTAGTTAGGTAACCAGATTGTGCAGTTTTAAGTGCAGTATCAGATTTACCTTTTCTTCAACCATGTGTTGCAATAAAGTATTCAAGAGTTGAAAATCATTCTTTTAGAGTAGATTTTATTGGTAACTCAATAGTTTTACCTGAAGTAGAGGCTACTAAACCTTTCATTCAACATAATTGAGTAATATTTCACCAATTTCATCTCGCTCCAGAATCAATAAAATTAAATACATGATTTTTATCATCAAATAATTCTTTCATTTCTCACTCTATAGTCTTTTTAACTTCTGCCCAGATTTTTATTGATTGATTATATTTTTCATCATCAGTTAAAAATCCTGCCCAACACTTTTTTTGTATATATTTAACTTTTTCTCATCATGCATTTAATAATTCTTTTTTATTATCAGGCATAACCATATCATCTATTGATATTGATAAACCAGAAAGTGTAGAATATTTAAATCAGAAATTCATTATATCATTTACAAATTTTGCCGTAACTTCTGAACCTAATTCTTCAAAAGATCTTGATAGAATTTTTTTAATTGCACCTTTTTTAAGTGTTTCATTAATAAATCATAATTCTTTAGGAACTATTTCATTAAATAATAATCTACCGTAACAAGTTTCAACTAACTCTCAATCAATTCTAACTTTTATAAGTGATTTTATTCAAAGTACTTCAGCTGAATAAGCTAATTCAACATCATTTAGAGAGGCAAATATTTTACCAGCTCATTTTCACTCTTTATCAATAGCAGTAACATAATATGATCCAAGAATCATATCTTGAGAAGGAGTAACTATTGGTTCTCAACTAGAAGGAGCTAATAGATTTTTAGACGTAACCATTAAATCTCTAGCTTCAGCTTGTGCTTTATCAGTAATAGGTAAATGTATTGCCATTTGATCCCCATCGAAATCCGCATTAAATGCAGGACAAGTAAGTGGATGTAATTGAATAGCTTTACCCTCAACTAATACTGGTTTAAATGCTTGGATAGAAAGTCTATGAAGAGTAGGTGCTCTGTTCATAAGAACATATTTACCATCAATAACTTCATCAAGTGCATCCCAAACTTCTTTAGAACCTTTTTCAATGAATTTTTCAGCATGCTTAATATTATAAACAATACCTTCATCAATTAATTTAGCAATAACAAATGGTTTAAACAAAATTAATGCCATTGTTTTTGGAATACCACATTCATCCATTTTCAAAGATGGACCAACAACTATAACAGATCTAGCAGAATAATCCACACGCTTACCAAGTAAGTTTTGTCTGAAACGCCCTTGTTTACCTTTTAAAATTTCAGTAAGAGATTTTAATTTCTTTTTATTTGCAGTAACAAAACCTGATCTATTAGTTCTAGTTTCACCTGTAATTAACATATCAACTGATTCTTGAAGCATTCTTTTTTCATTTTTCAGAATAACGTCAGGTGCTCATAGTTCAATTAATTTTTTAAGTCTGTTATTTCTATTAATAACTCTTCTATATAAATCATTTAGATCTGATGATGCAAATCTTCAACCATCTAGTTGAATCATTGGTCTAAGATCTGGTGGTATAATTGGTAACGCCTCTAGTATAAACCATTCTGGTCTTTGACCTGATTTAAGTAGATTAGAAGCCAATTTAATTTTTTGAAGAATTTTCTTTTGTTTAATTTGAGTAGCTACTCTTAATTCTTTTTCTTGATCTTCAATAAATTGTAATAAATCAATTCTTGCAAGTAAAACTTTTAAGAATTCAGCTCATGTTCCTCATACAAATACATGTGGGAATTTAGAGTCTAATACTCTATATTCTAATTCTCATATAATTGCTCATACTTTTAGAGATTTTAATCCATCTCTTAATTCTTCAAATTCTTCAGTTAAGTCATCTATTTTTTTCATTAAAATAGCTTCTTCAACTTTGAATTTCTTTTCAGTTAGTTCTTTTGCTTCTTTTTTAATAGTTAATTCATTGATTTCTCTTTGAATTTCTTTTTGTAATTCAGTTTTAGATACTTTATATTTATCATCTAATTCTTTATTAGCTTCTACTAATTTTTCATCATGTATATCAGTAATAATATATGATGCAAAATAAACAACTTGTTCTAATTTTTTTACTGGAAGATCAAGTAATAGACCTATTCTACCTGGAACTGATTTTAAATACCAAGTATGTGCTACTGGAGCATATAGATCAATATGAGCCATTCTTTCTCTTCTAACTGAAGTTTTAGTAACCTCAACTCAACATCTTTCACATACGATACCTTTGTATCTAATTCTTTTATATTTTCAACATGCACATTCATAATTTTTTCTAGGACCAAAGATTTGTTCACAAAATAAACCTCATCTTTCTGGTCTTTGTGTTCTATAGTTTATAGTTTCACTTATAAGTACTTTACCATGAGATAAAGATCTTATTCTTTCTGGTGATGAAATCCCAAGAGATATTCAAGCTAGATTATCTAAATTTTTTCATTTAGTAATATCTTTTTTACCTATATCTTTTGCTATTTCTGAGAAATCAGTGATTTTGTCATTTAGAAAATTATCTAAAGATTTATCAAACGTCATTAGGATTATAATTAGAGATTAAATTTTTAAGAAATTTTATTTTTCTTCCTTTTTCTTACTATCTTTTTTCTTTTCTTCGTCTACTTTATTTTCTATTTTTATAATTTCTTCATATCTTGCCATTGCTTCACCTTCTTTTTCATCTAATTCTTCATTATCTAATAGATCAAGATCTAATCAGATAGATTGTAATTCTTTTAATAGTACATTAAA
>CAXBVF010000053.1:0-8122 GCA_963979005.1 uncultured Candidatus Altimarinota bacterium
GAAAAATTAAGTCTAGATTGAAAGACTCCAATACTTATATGAAATGATACTGAAGTATTTTGAATAATAGCTTTGCTTGATTTAGCAAAAACATGAGTAGAAAAAACAATTGAAAAACTTCACTCTATGTGAATAGAAACTATAATGTTAACATGAGACACAAAAAATACTGCCGAGTTTATAGCAAAACAAATATGAATAGACCAGGTAATATCTGAAGTAATGCCGGAGGATAAATTAGATCTTATTAAAAAAATACAAGCAGAGGATAAGAAGGTCGCATTTGTATGAGATTGAATAAATGATGCTCCAGCCTTGACACAATCTGATTTAGCAATAGCTATGTGAACCTGAAGTGATATTGCAATAGAGAGTTCAGATATAGTTTTGGTTAAATGAAATTTAAAAAAGGTAGTTTCAGCTATAAATTTATCAAGACAGACATTAAGAATTATAAAACAAAATCTCTTTTGGGCATTTGTTTATAATTCTATATGAATACCTCTAGCTGCTTTTTGAATACTTAATCCAATATTTGCAAGTTTTGCAATGAGTATGAGTAGTGTGAGTGTTATTAGTAATAGTCTGAGATTGAAATTATTTAAATAAAAAACTTGTAGTAATATACAAGTTTTTCTTGTTGTTTTTATATTAAACAATAAAAAGTATAATTGACAATAGATAATAAAAAGCTATTATATTGAAAATTATAATTAATGTTAATATATGGAAGTAGTACAGTGTTTACATCATTTAGTTCATGTATGATATGATGAACCAAATCAGCCAGATTTTACCGAATCTATAAAAACTAGAATAGAGTTAATATCTGATAAAGTATGATATTTAATTAATTTTGTAGATGAACATATATTCTCTACAGAGGAAGCAGAAAAACTACAAGTATCATTGCTTGCTGAAACATTATCTGATCTTATCCATTTTCAACATTTTAAGTCTACCATTTTTTGAGATAATTATGTTCCGGAAGATATTGTTTGAGCACAACCAGAAGTATTGAAATATTTAAAGAAAACTCTTGATTGAAAATGGCAAAAATTATGAGAAGTTTCTCAAATAGAAAAAGATTATTATAATGCTAATAATGGTCGTGTTATAAGCTTACCTGATAATGTTAAAAAAGATATAGATAAACATGAAGAATTATTTAAAAAAATACTTTCAGAAGATTTTTTAGATATATTACTAGATTTAGTTGGTCATTTTGCTTGAAGGAATATCTATAACACAGAAGTAAGTGATAATATTGAAGATAATACTGCTTCAAATCAAGAAAGAAGAGAAGAAATTATGGAATATGCAAAAAAAATAATATGAGATGATAGGATTATTGTATCTGGGATGAATAACTGAGATAGAGATAGATTAGATATGATAAATTTTGATATTGTTTTAGATATGGAAGAAAAAATTGAGTATTTATCAAAAAGAGGAATAGAATATAAATTATGGGAAGAGGAATATTGAAATGCTTATGCTTATGTATGGGATAGCAATATTGATATTATAAAAATGAGACATAAAAGGTATAAAGATAAGCTTTTAATAACATTAAGAGATAGATGATTTGAAATACATCCAGAAATTACTCAGCATATTTTATGAGGGGAATATTATGGTAGATGCATTAATCAATATAGAGATATGTTATTACTCTATTGATTAGAATCAAGTAAAATAGAAGCAGATCAAAGTATCTCACTAATCCGTTTTGATGATAAGTTAAAAGGTATCTATTAATAGATACCTTTTTTATTTTTATATGGTTCGGGATGTAGGATTCGCCGCAAGTCGGGCATTCGAAAGATAAATTGAAAAATCTATTATTATTTTATTCCTATTCGTCATAAAAAATAATGAATTTTCTAATTTCCTTTTCTCAGTTTCGAATCCTCAAATATTTATTTAAATAAAAAAAGCTTAAATATAAATTTAAGATTTTTATTATCTATATGGTTCGGGATGTAGGATTCGAACCTACGGTGAGGGATTCAGAGTCCCTTGCCTTACCGCTTGGCGAATCCCGAATAAAAAATAAAAACTGAAATGTTTAAATTTCAGTTTTTATTATAGGGAAGAATTATTTTAATTCAACTTCAGCACCAGCTTCAACTAATTTAGTTTTGATTTCTTCAGCTTCAGCTTTATCAGCACCTTCTTTAACTTTACCACCGTTATCAGCGATATCTTTAGCTTCTTTTAGTCCAAGACCAGTTATTTCTCTAATTACTTTAATAACAGCAATTTTAGATGCACCAGCGTTAACTAATTCAACATCAAAAGATGATTTTTCATCAGCTCCACCTTCAGCACCACCAGCAGCAACCATAACAGGAGCAGCAGCAGAAACACCAAATTCTTCTTCCATTGCAGTAACTAAGTCGTTTAATTCAACGATAGTTAATTCTTTTACCATATCCATAATAGATGCAGCATTTTTACTTAATTCAGCCATAATATAATATTATAAATTAAAAATATATTTAAGTCTAACCATTAATAGCTAGTTACTAACTCCCTAAAAAGGGAATTAGCATACCAATCATTAATTATTTTTCTTCAGTTTTAGTTTCTTCTTCTTTTTTATCTTCAGCAGGAGCTTCTACTTTAGCTTCTTCAACTTTTTCTTCAGTTTTAGGAGCTTCAGTTTTAACTTCTTCTTTTGGAGCTTCTTCTTTGGTTTCAGCAGGAGCCTCAGTTTTTTCAGTAGCACCTATTAATTCTGAAACTTTAGTTTGACCTTTAGTTTCAAGATCTTTACTAGCAGCATCAAAGAATCTTGCAAGTCCAGATATTGGAGATTTCATAGATCCAACAAGTCTTCCAAGCAATGTTTCTCTTGAAGGCATTCCAGCAATAACTTTTGTTTCTTCTAGGTTTTTTAATTCTCATTCGAAAATACAAGCAGCCCAAGTAACTTTTTCTCATTGAGATTTTTTAACTAAGTCATTAACTTTACCAAGACCAGCAACAGCATCATCATTTGAACATACTACACCAATTTGACCTTCTAAAGTAGATAAATCAATATCCATATCTAGAGCTTCCTTTATAGCTTTTTTAATAAGAGTTTTTTTAGCTAGGTTGTAAGTTGCACTAACTTCTCTTAAGTTTTTTCTTAGTTCAGCAAATTCACCTACTGTCATAGTAGAAGTAGTAGCGAAACCAATAGATTTTGCTTCTTTAAATTTAGCTATTAATTCAGCTAATATCTCAGCTTTTTGTTGTTTTGAAACAGCCATGTTATTTATATTATAATATACAAGTAATACTTTCTAATAAAAAAATCCTTTTTCTTATATTCAAAGAAAAAGGATTTAGTTTTATTATAAATTTGAAATTTTTTAAAACTTTTCCTCTATAATCTCGGTAGGTCTTAAGTCGTGCCCACTGTCTTTGATATAGAAAGTACAAGTATTATATAGAAAAAAAATATAAGTCAAGAATTTGTTATAAAAAAAAATAAGCTCAATTTTGAACTTATTTTATTGGGTCTATTATTTTTTCTTTGCAAGAGCTTCCATTTTCTTTTGTCTAGCGTAGAATTTATCAACTGCACCAGTTTTAAGAATTCTTTGTTCTCCAGTATAATATGGATGACAAGCTGAACATATTTCAACTCTAGTATCTCAATCAATAACTGAATCAACTTTAAACTCTTCACCACATGAACATGTAATAGTTACTTTATTACTTTTAGGATGTATTCCTGTTTTCATAATCTCTTTTTTAATTTGTTCGCCAAGTACGAAGCAAAAATATATAAATATTTGGATTTACATTTATAAAATGTAAATAATGGTGCCCGAGGCGAGAATCGAACTCGCACGCCGTGAAGCATTGGTTTCTAAGACCAACATGTCTACCAATTCCATCACCCGGGCTTAAAACCTCTAAATTGTAGCTTCTTTCTCCAGATAAGGAGAGAAAATTCAAGAGAGAGGTGTTTTTGTTTTAAATGGTGGGCAGAGAGGGAGTCGAACCCCCGAAAGCGTAGCTAGCGGATTTACAGTCCGCCCCATTTGGCCACTCTGGAATCTGCCCAGAATAATAATTCTATAAAAAAATTACGAGTTACGAATCAAAGATAAACATATTATATTAAACTCGTAATTCGTAATTTTAATCTAGAAATGGAGCCATCAATCGGATTTGAACCGATGACCGTTCGCTTACAAGGCGAATGCTCTACCAGCTGAGCTATGATGGCAAACTTTATTTGCGAGACATATATTATGAATAAACTGGATTAAGTCAACATTTTTTTTTATAAAAATATTTTTATTGATTTTTAAATTTATTATGCAATAATAAACTAAAATAAATTATAATTATTTACTAATGGAATACAAAGAAAAAATTAAAAATTTTTTAGAAAAAAAATCAGATCTGAGAAAAATAATAGTTATATATGGACCTACAGCTTCGTGAAAGACTTGAATGAGTATCGAAATAGCAAAAATAGTAGATTCAGAAATAATAAGTACAGATTCTAGACAAATTTTTAAGGGTTTAGATATTTGAACAGGTAAAATTACTGAGGAAGAAAAAGAAGGAATAGTACATCATATGATTGATATAATTAATCCTGATAGAGAATACTCAGTTTGAGAATTTAAAGAGAAGTCAGAAAAAATAATATGAGAAATATATTCTAAGTGAAAGATTCCAATTTTGTGTTGAGGAACATGATTATATATAGATAGTTTAATTTATAATTTTAATATTCCAAGAATTCCTGCAGATGAAAAATTAAGAGCTAGTTTAGAAAAAGAGGCTGAAGAAAATTGAAATGAATTTGTATACAATAAGTTAAAGGACATAGACCCAGAATATGCAAAAGAATTACACCCTAATAATATTAGATATATTATTAGAGCAATTGAAGTAAAAATGCTTACATGAAAATCTAAAAGAGATTTTAGAGAAGAAAAAACTCTTAAGTATGATACCTTATTTTTAACTCCTTATTTGGGTGAGAGAGAATATCTATATAATAGGATAAACAAGAGAGTACAAATGATGTTTGATGATGGATTAGTGTGAGAAGTTGAAGAATTATTGAAAACTTATACAAAAGATAATTTTTGAATGAAAACAATTTGATACAAGGAAGTAATTAATTATTTGAATTGAGATTGAAAAGTATATGATTGATCTGAAAAATTAGAATTATGAGAAAAAGAAAAACAATGAATTAAATTAAATTTAGATGAGACTATCGAACTAGTGAAAAAAAATAACAGAAACTACGCAAAAAAACAACTAACATGGTTTAGAAAATATGAAGAATAAATAAAAAAACTACTCAAATTAAGTAGTTTTTTTTGTTATAAATATTAATTTATGATACTATTAAATTAATATTAATTAACTATATTTTTATGTTAAGTGATTTATCATATTTACAGGAGCTATTATATAGAAGTACATCATTTAATTCAAGTGAAAGAGCTTCAATATTACTATATGTCAAAAATAATAAATGAGAATTAGCAAAAGTAATAAAAATTTTAGAAAATGAGCAGTTGGGGCTGGGTTATATCAAGCATGATTATAAAAAACATATAACTATGATATGACAAACTTTTCATAATGATATTAAGCAAGAAATTAATAATAAAAGAGTAAAAAATATAAATATATACAAGAAAAAAATTAGAAATATGAGATTTGTAGAATCTAGGGAAAATATTGTTAGTCTTAAAAAAATGAATAGTTTAATAGAAAACTTATAAAAATGGAAAAAATAAAAAAACATATAGTTCATGAAAATGAAAAAAAATATAAAAAATTATTATCTCTTCCAAAAAAGAGAATATCAAAACCAGTATTATCAAAAAATAGAAAAAGATTAGGTTTGCAAAATAGAAAAACTCTGGGGATGTTGGTTAAAAATATAGATAATACTAGAACAAATATGTCTGATGTAATTAAATTATCCGAAGATTTTACTAGTCAGATTTTTGTTAATTCATATAAAGAGAATACTTTTAGTTTAAACAAAGTGTCAATTTCTACATTTAATGATAATTGAGTAACGATAGATTGAGAAAAGTTCTGAGAAGATACCTGAAAGACATTTTGATTTACATGAAGAACAAATTTTTCAAAATGAATGGATAAATATGACCTAGATATTGATTATAATCATTATACTACATGAGAACAGTTTGTTTATGATAATAATTGAGTTAGACAATGGGCTGAAACCAATTTTGATAATGCATCGAGAATAGATCAACTAGATCTATGACTAAAAAAAGAAGTTTATTCAGATCAAGATATTGATTGAAACTGAACTAAAATTAAGCTTTGATGATGAATTCAGGCACTATGAAATTATTGATGACAAAGAATTCAAAAAGAATGGCATAAAACAACAGATGTTTATGAACATGTAGCAGCTTATGAAGATGTAAGTTGAATAACAGCTGATCTGAGATGATCTATAGATTCAAATAAATTTGTAGTATGAAATAATAATTCTGGTTGAGTTTATGTTAATGCTTGATTGAATGCAAAACTTGCTTTAGATAATAAGTATTGAGAATCAAATATATGATGAAAAATATGAATTTGATCTAAATTTGCATGAATGAATATTGAAACAGGTTATACAAGAGAAAAAATATATTGACCTACTGGATCTTCTACTATTCAATGATCTCTATTAGATAATACTAATAAATCATGAAGATATGTAGAAATATGAGCTAAAATACCATTTCTTGAACAAACAAGTTTAAAATATAGATACGAAGACAATAAAAATTGAAATGATTATATGACGATTTGAGTAGAATATAAATTCTAATTTGAAAAAAAACTAAAAAGACTTAAAATATTATTAATTAATGTTTAAGTCTTTTTTTTATTATGACAAAAGAACAAAAGCCATTATTTACGAAGTCGAGGATATTATTTTTGATTGTTGTATTTATAGTTATGTCTATTCCACTCCTTTATAAGCAATTAGATTTTTTATTAAAATAGTTTATGAAAAAAATTTTAATATATTCCGCTCTATCACTCTTATTAATTGTCGTATTTGTTACTTCAGTTAATTATTATGTACTTAGTTTTTCAAAAATAAATTATTATTATGATTTAGACTGATTAGAAAAGAAGTATGTCGGACTTGTTTTTTGAGCCTCAGTTATTTGAAAAGATACTCCATCAGATATATTAAAAGATAGATTAAAGGTTGCTTATAATGCTTATGTTTCTTGAAAAATAGAAAAAATTATAGTTTCTTGAGATAACTCAGTTAAGAATTATAATGAACCTGTTGCTATGCAAAAATTCTTAATAGATATGTGAGTAGATGTTGATGATATTTACTTAGACTATGCAGGTTTTGATACTTATGATTCTATATATAGAGCTAGGGAAATATTTTGAGTATGAGAACTAGTTTTATTCACTCAAGATTTTCATCTGAAAAGAGCAATGTATATTTCCCAAAAATTATGAATAGAAACATATTGAGTAGAAACAAATTTGCAGAAATATGTAAATGAGGATTATAACAATAGGAGAGAAGTGTTTGCAAGAATAAAGGCATTTTTAGAAGTAGATATTTATGAGGCAAAACCAAAATATTTGTGAGAAAAAATAGAAATAATAAGTGATGAAAAAATTGAGGAGGCAAAAAATAAAATAATTAATAATTAAAAATAAATGAAATTACCTGTTGTAGATATATTTTCAGATTGATGAGCTAGACCAAATCCATGAGCAGGGTGATATTGAGTTATACTATCATGTAAATGAGTAAAAAAAGAGTTTAATAAATGATATAAGTTGACAACTAATAATAGAATGGAATTAACTTGAGTAATTATTGGATTAGAAAAATTAAAGAAAAAATCATTAGTTAATATTTATACAGATTCTCAATATACGATTAATTGAATTGAAAAATGATGGGCTAAAGTTTGGAAAGCAAATAATTGGATGAAATCAAACAAAACAAAGGCAACAAATGCTGATTTATGGGAAAAATTGTTAGTATTAGTTGAAAAACATGATGTAACTTTTCATTGGGTAAAATGACATAATTGACACGAAGAAAATGAAAGATGTGATGAATTAGCTA
>CAXBVF010000054.1:0-7999 GCA_963979005.1 uncultured Candidatus Altimarinota bacterium
AAACATCAACTTTTAAAGATCAAACAAAATCACTATCTCAAACATTATTAACTAATTCCTTTAATTCATTAACCCAATCAATTTCTGTTGCAATGATACTACCATTTTCCTTGTACTCAAAATGTGCAGCAACTCATAAATCTGAATATTCTTTCATTTTATAAGTTTTTATTTGAATTTCTGTAGGTTGTTTTCTATGTGATTTAAAAAGTCACATAATATTTGTATGTAAACTCTTATATCAATTTGGTTTTGGAAGAGCTATATAGTCCTTGAATCTTTTAGGTAATGGTGTCCACATATTATGGATTAATCATAAAGCCCTATAACATTCAGATTCATCTTCAACCATTATTCTTATTCAAAATAAATCATACAATTCCTTGGCATGAGATAATCATTTTTTTATAAGTTTTTTATGAATTGAATATATTGATTTTACCCTGAAATCGATTTTATAATTATTTATTTTTCATTTAAACAGGTCATTCATTTCAGCTTTTACATTTTTTGTAAAAGCTCTAATACTAGGATCTAATTCCCTTAATTCTTTCTTTAATTTTTTGTATTCATGATATTCTAATATCTTAAAACATGATTCATCTAATGAATTTTTTAGATGATATAAACCCAATCTATCAGCTATTGGAGCATAAATATTCAAAGTTTCTAATGCTATTCTTTCTTTTTTTTCTTCGTTAGGATGATGATGTAGTGTTTTCATATTATGAAGCCTATCAGCAAGCTTTATGAAAATTACCCTTAAATCTTCAGCCATTGCAATAAACATTTTTCTTAAACTTCAAATACTTCTTTCCTCTCATCTATATTTTACCTTTGAAAGTTTTTCCATTCACACACACAAAAACGCGACCTCTTCTCAAAATGTTATTTTTATATCTTCCTCTGTTTTTGGAGTATCTTCAATAACATCATGTAATAAACAAGCTTGAATAGTAAATAAATCGGGCTTTAGGCTTAGGAGTAATTGGGTAGCCTCCACAGGATGAATTAAATAAGGATCTCATGAAAGTCTATTTTGTCATTCATGAGCTTCTTTAGAATATTGATATGCCTTTAAAATTTCTTTTCTAATATAAACATCATTCAAGTTGTTCATATATTTAGAAACTTCTAAAATTATTCTATCAATTTTTTTATCTATTTTTATATATCTATCAATATGGTTCATTCTATACTAAACATAAATAAATTGATAAGTATAATATCATATTATAGCTTTTTGTAAATATTTTCTTTACTTAAAATTAAAAAAGATTAAAATGATTTTGAATTTAATTTACTTAATTTTTTATTGCATGCAATATACAAAAAATAAAGCCTTTACTCTAGTAGAACTATTAGTAGTTATAACAATCTTAGCTATCATTTCAGTTGTTGCATACCAAAATTTTTGATGAGCAGTAGATAAAGCTGTCTCTGGTAGAAAAATTTCAGATGTTTCTACTATAGAAACTTCATTACAACAATATAGATCCTCTAACAACTACTATCCTCCTGTTTGAGAATATGATGCTAATACAAATATGTGGTGATACACTTGATCTTGGGTTGCAAGCAAATCTAATCCAATTACAGTTATATATGATGGACAAGAAATATGAAGTTTAGTTTCATGAACTTGATGATGAATTGTTTATTGAAGTTGAGCAGTTCAAATATGAGCGAAATGAACTATATGAAAAGTAGATTTATGAAAATTTTTATCAAAAGATTTATATGATCCTGAAGTTTGAGATTTAAAAATTAATAGTTGATGAACAATGATAGATAAATGAATATGAAGATATGTTTATGCAGTTTATAAAAAATCATATTGATGGCCTAATAATCAATCATGAAGCAACTATAATATAGCATTTACAATTAAAAAAGAATGAGAAGAGGAGTGATATGTAACAAAAATAGTTTGAGATTATGATAAAACAAATTATAGTGTTCCTGCAGATTATCCTGACACACTTATTTGACCATGAGATACAGTAAATAATTTAATTGATTGAGAAGAACAAGATTGACCAAGTAACACTAATGATTACTGAGTTCCATATGCAGTAAATGATTTTATACAATAATTAATAAAAAAGAGATAAGCTTTGCTTATCTCTTTTTTATTATACTTATAATATTTTTCTTATTATCAAATTCCCTATTCTCTATTATTTCAAAATCACTTTCTTTGAATAAATATTCTAATTCTTTTAAATTAAAACAATGATAGTATCTAGCATATTCTCAAAAATTTATTTTATAATCTGTAGATCAAAATTTGTTCTGAGAATTTTTAACTAAATCCTTTTCATATTTTTCATTATTAATTTCACTATTTAATGACCAGTTTGTAAAAAATATTTTTCCATCATCATTCAATAATTCTTTCACATTTTTTAGAACTTCTAATCTGTTTTCTAAATTTTCCAAATGATGAAAAGATGCAACAAAAAATATATAATCAAATTTTACTGATTTTAATTTATCTATGTTCAACATATCTAATTTGAAAAAACTTTTTTTTGGAAAATTTTCTTTTGCATGTTTTAACATTTCATCAGATAAATCTAATCATAGATAATTTAAATTATCTATATCAAAACTATTTGAAAACTGTTCTAATAATCTCCCACTACCACATCATATATCTAATATAGATATATTTTTTTTTCAAACTAAAAATGAAAAAAAATAATCCATTTCTTCCCATTTCATATTCTTTCTAGAATTAGAAAATCATTTTGCTATTTTATTATAATCAACCATAAATTTAATTAGATTTTATTTATTTAGCTGATTATATATAAAAAGTAATTAAAATAAATATTTTTCTTTATTTTAAAACAAAAAATACAATTCATCAATAGTTTAGTTGACTTTTTATTTTTTTAATTAATATATAACTAATATTGTTATAACTTATAAATATATAACAGTATACTTATACAATATATAAATTAATACTAATTATGTGAAAAAGAAGAAATTTCTTTATAATAAATAAAGAAAACTACATTAAATCTAATGCTGATAATTTAAAAAAAATAGTATGAATACTAAATACTGATAAGTTAGTAATAGTATCGGGTCAGAAGAATATTTGAAAACTAAATTTCATAAAAGAGCTATTACACAAGACTAAAATTACAAGTAATTACTTTTATTTCAATAAATCTGATGATATTGAAAATAGTATTATAGACAACAATAACTTAACTATTTTATTAAATGACTTTGTACAGTTATACAAAAAGCCAAAAATTATAATACTACAAAATATATCTCAAATAGAATGAATAAAAGATTTTATTACAGATATATATAAAGAAAATTATAAGATTATTTTAGTATGAAATGATATAAAAATATGATGAATAAGTGAGATAGAAATCCTAAATAACATTGTATTGAATATAGAAAACCTAAATAATTCATTAAAATACTGATCTATTAACGAGTTAAAAACTTTTGATTCAAACGATGTTAAAGAAAAATATCTTAAATTAGTAACAAATGACATATTTTTAAATGATATATTTAATAAGTTTTGAGTAAAAAATATAGATTTGTATAAGTTTACTATATCATATTTGGCAGAAAACAATATTTTTCTATCATTAAGAGACTTACATAAGAATTTATGTGAAATTCAAAATATATCATTAAAAACATTAATAGATTATATTGATTACTCAATTCAAATTAAACTATTAAAAAGAGTTTATAAATTTGATATGAAAACAAATAAAACAATAAGCACAAAAGCTAAATATTATTTCAATGATAATTGAATAAGAAATTGTCTTTATGATTTTCATTTAAATAAAAATTTATTATTAGAAAATCTAATATTTAATAAATTGGACTATAAAAACTATGAAGTATTTTCATGAATAAATTGAAAATTTGAATTCAATTTTTATTGAATAAGGAAAGAAGAGAAAATCTTTATTCATATTTCGAGTCAAACAAGAAGAGATAATATTAAAAAAGAAGTTTCTAAACTTTTGAAAATATGAATTGAATGAAAGAAATATTTACTAGTTGAAAATTTAGAAAAACTTTGAATAAAGAAGTTAAAATATGATAGTGTTGAAATAATGGAGATTGAAAATTTTTTGATTAACAAATAAAAAAACCAGCTATGCTGGTTTTTTATTTATTTACTCAGGTTTATTTTTGGTAAAATAATCATCTAAATTACTATCTGATTGTCATCATACTCAATGTAAAGTAAATTCATCTCAATCTTTTTTAATATATGCAGATATTTCTTTTTTGATATTGTCTACCTCATTATGATCAATATTTAATTTATCTACAATATTTTTAGTAAATTTTTCTTCATTAAAATTATTTTGAACTATATATTTAGCTAACTCGGCATATCAAGCAGGTGTGAATGATTCAGTATATCAAGCAGTATTTTGTTTTCATGTAAACAAATTTGCTCAGTCAACAGTAATGTCAATAGTATCTGGGGTACGACCAGCTTCAACATTTAATCAACTACTATTTGATGAATTTGTATTTCAATTAGTTCAATCCAATAGACCATTCATGAAATTACTTAATTCCTTACCATTAAATGAAGAATCATTATGTGATCAGATTAAAGAAGCTCATTTATCATCTAGCTTAGCATCTATAATTGAAATAACTCTTGCTATTTTATCTACTGTATCAAATTTGAAATCTTTTCTTTCAGATTCACTAACTCAAGATTGCTTAGCTAATACAGTTAATGCCTCTTGTGCTTGTTTATTACCAATAATACTTTCTGGCGTCTTCATTTCTTTTAATATTCACCTAAGTTCTTCTACATATTTTGGAGCTCACATATTTGGTTCATTATTTAGCCTTCATATAGCTTTGTCCATATATGCTGTCTTAGATACTGATTCAGTATCCATAAATTTCATATGTTTTCCAACAAAAGATCAAGCCTTATCTACTTGTTTAGAATCAATATGACTTTGATATTTTCAAGCAACTGTTCACATACTCTTCATACTTTGCCCTCCGAATATAGGAAGATTCCCTGGGGATGCAGCAACGATTCATCATACTTTTGTACCAAAATCATGTAATGGTTGAGTAATGGTTTTTGTTATTTCTGAAGTTCTCATTGCAGCCATAACTGTTCACCAAAGAACTACTATACCAAATATTTTAAGTATAAGTGTTCCAACAACTCATAAACCTCATGCTCATAATTGTCAGAAAAAACTTCCAGCACTATCTATTTTACTTCAAACTGTTCATTCTATATTTAAGGTAAATTTTCATATCTCAAATCATTTATCTCATATTTTTACTGATGATTCTTCTGTAGAAGGATTATTAGCCATTCATTCTCATGTTACATAAATGAATAGTAATCAAAAACTTAATGCTAACATCGTATATACCGGTACCATAGCTAAAGCTATTAGTTCTTTTATATTAAATTTAGAAAAAAATCAATCTCAGCCTCAATCTTTTTTATCAAAGAAGTACATTAATCAAAATACTGGAGACATCATAGTATATATCCATATATATATACCCCTAATCATAAGTACTAATCATAGAGTAATCATTAATATAGCATATATTAATACAAATAATACATCAAATAGTATTTTTACAATTACATCTCATAAAGTTTTAGATACATTTTTAGTTGTATCTGCGGAAGCAACAGATTTATCTAAATCATCTATTGCATCAAAAGATAATATTCAATAAGTATAAATAGAAATAATTCAAAATATAGAATCTACTGCACCATGATCACCTCATATTAACTCTGTTACTGATTTAGTATTTCACTCCTCACAGTATATGTATCAATCAGTAGAAGTAGCTGTTGTAGCATCAGTTCAAATAGATTTTAAATCTAATGTACATGCTATAGGTACATTAATATCATCGAATGCAGCTTCATGTTTTGGAAAAGTATCAAATGGGAGAGATAGAGATGCAACAGTTAGAATTGCTGATATTGAAAGAATAAATTGGACCAAGAACCATGAAAATGGAACCATAATAACTCAAATGATAAACTTAGGTAATGCCTGTTTTAATTGATATTGATCATCTGATTTTCAAATAATATTCATAAATGCTATCCATATCAATACAAAAGCAAATACAAAATATACTACATTCGAAACTAAAATCCAAACATCTTTGAAATACTTGTCTAGTCCAAAAATACTACCATTAATCCATTCAGGTGAAAGAAACATCGTAGCTAAATATGTAGCTAGTCCTAATAAAACACCAACTCACTGAAGTAATCAACTAGAAAATGTTTCTATTTTTTTTATTAACTCGTTGTCAGCTGCAAATGTGCTATCGTATTGAAATAAGAATAAAACTAAAAAGAATACTATGTAATAGATTGGCTTTTTATTGAAGAATTGTTTTATATTTGAAAGAATCATGGTTTCTTTGTTAAGACAAATTAATTAACTAAAATTATTTTATCATACTTTTTTATTCTAAGCAAAAAATTGGACAAATAAAAAACTATATTTTTAAAATAAATATAGTTTTTATAATTATCACAACTTTTTCTTTAATAATTCATTAAATATTTTTGGATTTCATTGTCACTTTGAGGCTTTCATACATTGTCCTACAAAAAAACCAAATATATTAGCATTTCATCATTTATAGTCTTCTACTTGTTTAGTATTATTAGCTATAACTTCTTCAACTATAGCTTCTAGAGCTCAAGTGTCATTTTTTTGTCTTAGATTGTTTTCATCTACTATAACATCAGCTTCTCATCCATTATTAAACAATTCTTCTATAACTTGTTTTGAATTTGTAGATGATAGTTCATCTTTGTTTACTAATTCTATAACTTTTGCTAATTCGCTTATTTCAAATTTTAAATCATCTACTCATTCTATATCTTCAGATTCATTAATCATTGCTAGTAAAATAGTTGTTATATACGAGCATGATTTTTTAGGATCATTTGTTAATTCAACTAATTTATCAAAATATTCTGATAAATCTCTAGTAACAGTCAAAATTCTAGCATCATCAATACCTAATTTGTATTCTCAAAGGTATTTCAACCTTTTTTCAATTGGCAATTCAGGTAAAGTAGCTCTAGCTTCTTCAATAAAACTATCTTTTAAATCAAGTGGCAATAAATCTGGTTCTGGAAAATATCTATAATCCATAGCATCTTCTTTTGATCTTTGAGTTCTAGAAGTTCACTTTTCATCATCCCATCATCTAGTTTCTTGATCAATAATTCATCATTCACTTAATATTTTTGTTTGTCTTTTAGTTTCGTGATCAATAACTCTTCATATAGCAGAAAAACTATTTACATTTTTAGTTTCAGTTCTAAGTCATAATTCAGTTGATCATTCAGGAGCCAAAGATATATTTACATCACATCTCATTTGTCATTTATCCATATCAGCATCAGAAACTCACGCAGCTCTCATTATTTTTTGAAGCTCACGTAAAAATTCCATAACCTCTTCTCTATCATGAAAAACTGGATCTGTAACTATTTCCATTAATGGACTTCAGGCTCTGTTATAATCACATAATGTCTTTCCTCATGCATGCATAAGTTTTCAAGCATCATTTTCCAAATGCATATGGTGAATTGCAAATTCCCTTATTTCATTATTAACTAATACTTTTACAGATCATTTTCATACAATTGGTTCATAAAGTTGAGTTATCTGATATGAATTTGGATTATCTGGATAAAAATAAGTTTTTCTATCAAATCTAGAATACTTATTAACCTCACATCCCATCATCATACCTCAAATCAACCCCAGTCTTACTACTTCTTTGTTTAATGCAGGTAACATTCATGGATGTCACATACAAACTGGACAAATATTTATATTTGGTTCTGATGCTAATGCTACTGCATTTTTACATCCACAGAACATCTTAGTTTTTGATTTTACTCTTACATGTATTTCAAGTCATATTGTTTTAATATAATTAGTCATTT
>CAXBVF010000055.1:0-7447 GCA_963979005.1 uncultured Candidatus Altimarinota bacterium
AATAATGAACTCTAGTAAAATTACATATTTGTATCCGCCAGATAATCAAGTTAATTATAGTCGTGAGCATAGTCCTATTTTTTTAAAGTGACAGAATAAAAGCTATAATTGAAGAAAAACTTGGCAAGCAGAAACCTTTGTTTCTTTAATGTGTCATTGAATTTTAAATGTTAGTCAAGTATTAGATATATGACACTATGAAAAAGTTTCCATTCCAATTTTGGAAACTACTTGTGATGAAAAATTATCAATCCAAGAAATTCTTTCAGATATCGTGTTGTATGAGTTAATAACTGATGATAATGATCATTCTATAGTTTTAGATAATGATGAGAGAGCAAAAGATTGAAATATTATTAAATGACATAATTGTATTATTTATAAAGAGGGGACTTATTCATTATTTGATACTATTGATCATTGAAACAAAATAGAAAAAGAAGAAGTTAAGGATAAGATAATTTCTAGTATTAGAAATATATTAGACAAAGAGTTTTTAGCTGATGCAGATGAATGGTATCATTATTTTGAATGATTTTTTGATAGAATGTTATTAAATGTTAATGAATTTTTAACAAATTATGATTGAGAAGAATGAAAGTCATTCTTTTTAAGGCAAGTAGTTAAAGCTAGAGACTACAATACTATTCCTAAAGATTTTAAAAAGAAAGATGATATTTGGTTTGATGAAGATACGGAAAGGTATGAAAATTTAATTTTTACATTAAAAAATATTAAAGAGGTTATTTCTGTAGAGGATATAGAAGGGAAAATGTTAGATTATATGTGAACTGATTATACATTTATTAAAAATGAAGTAGAATTACATCTAACTAAAGTAAGGGAGCTATTAGCTAGATTATGATAAAACCTTTTTAAAAATATGCTTAAAAATCTAAATTGATACATCTTATTATGAATAGTCCTTCTTTTAGAGGGTTTTTTCCCTATATTTACATATTTTGCATTAGAATCAATTTCATTGTTATGGTTAGTTGCTTTTTCAATAGGAATGTCATTATTATTTTGATTTATAGTTTTTTTAAAGGAAAAATTATATAAACAATATAAAAAGAAAGAATTATTATTTCCAACATTTATGTCTGCCTTATTTTTATGAGTATGAGGTTTACTATATTTTTTCTGAATAAAATATTCTTCACCTTCGATCGCAGCAATTCTATTATTAACACAAAGTTTTTTTGCTTTTATAGTTTTTAATTTATTATGAAAAGAAGAATATAATAAAAAACAGATAATATGAGCTATATTAATGTTTATATGATGAACAATTGTTTTATATGAATGAGAAAGCTTTATTAATATATGAGCTCTAATAATGATTATAGCAACTATGACTTTTACTATTTGAAACTATTATACTAAACAAGCTAGTGTGAAGTGAGCTAGTCCATTTTTTCTTTTAGTTAATAGGAATATCTTGATGATATTTGTTACTAGTATACTAGCCTATACATTTGCTTGAGGCCCTGATATCGAATCTGTTAAACAAAATTTTATATGGATATTTTTAATATGATTTTTAGTTTTGTTTGCATCAAAGGCTTTATGGATAAGAGCATTAACAGTTCTTAATTCTTTTGTAGCAATAACTAGTTTTTCAATAATCCCAATAATAGTTTTACTACTTTCTTTTTTCATATTAGATGATGTACCTAGTTTCGTTAAATTACTATGATTTATTCCTATATTTGTTTGATCTTTATTGTTAGTAAAAAAGAAATAAAATATACGCATTCAAAAACACTGATCAAAATCAGTGTTTTTAAAAAGTTGCAATTGTAATTGTCTTACTCGATATCGGGATATCCAGCGATATTAATTGGCCCTACATTATGGGGAATACCGGTTCGAAACCCTGTGTTAAAGTCGATGACCACTCTTAAATCTTTTTTAAGAGAATCAGATAATGCTTTTTCAGTTATTTGATTTAACTCTGAAGTAGTTAAGGTCCCATAGTTTTCACGGATAAAATCCAATTTTAACAACTCCAAAGAATTAGTGGCAATTACTCTTGCTTGTTGTTCGTTACCACTAGTTTTATTTACATCTTTTGTAAGTAAGCTATTGAAACGTGCAACAATTAGACATATGTGATGATTGTTCATCTTTTTCTCCTATCAATTTGATTTTTGTCTGATATAGACTATAAATAATTAAATAGTTTTGTCAATTTAAATTTAATATTCTCTTTTTAAGCTTTTAAATAACAATTTAAAAGCTTTTTCTTGGAATTTTGCTATTTGTTTGTTCTCTATAATTATTGATGATTTTGTTTTGAAATCAATATATGCTACTTTGTTTGAATAAATACTCATATATACATCATCTCTAAATTCATCGTATTTCTCTGGTATTGTGACTAAGTCTCTCTCTAATCTTCATTTCTTAACTTTTGCAGCTTTTTCAGACATTATTACATATCTTTCAAGGTCTTTTTTATCTCTAATTTCTCTATAATTTTTGGGCAAGAGTTTATTTACTTGCTCTGTATTTATTTCTGATGTGATTCTATAAAAAGTCTCTCATTTTTTTAGGCTATTAACTATGTCAGAAAAAACATAGCTCATTCATTTATCTCAGTTTAGATATGTGACTTTGGGTTTTTTTTCGATATTTGAATACATTTCTGAAAGTTCTAGGATACTATTTTTATTATTATTTAGTTGTTCTAAGTATATTTCTTCTATTTTTGATGGATCTACAGGGGAATAATATTTCCTTTTTCATTTTAGTGATACCAGTATAAAACCAGATTCAAGTAAATTTGGTAATAGTCTATAAATTTCAATTCTATGAAGATTTGTATTAGTTGTTATGTCTGCAATTGAACTTTTTCAGTTTTGTAAAAGTGATAAATAAATAAGTGAATCCTTTTCAGAAAAACCAATATTCTTTAATAAATTTATATATTTTTTCATATTTGTAACAGAAAGTTATATTTTATAAAATACTTAATTCTCTTTTATAATAGCCATAAAAATATATTTATCAAACTTTGTTGTACATTTGAAATGTATTTCAAGGTATTTTTTTTGCTTTCTTTTAATCTTAGAAGTGTTCCAGGAACAATTAATTTATATTTTAATAATTATGTTATGAAAAATTATGAAGAATTAATGTCTGAATATACAGATATAGAATTTAAGGCACATGTAGAACTGGATGATGTTTTAAATAAGGTTACACAAGAGATTTGAGAAATAGTTGAGGCAAAAGAGGCTGGAGATATTCATGAAATGTATAGTGAATCTTGAGATGCACTTGTGAATGTAGCATCAGCATCATATCAATTATGAGTTGAGCCTAATTTAGAAAAACCTGAAGATAGAGAAGTAAGTGCCTCAAAATTATTGATAGATTTGTCAGACTGGAATTCTAAAATTCAATGATATAGAAATAGATATTCTAGGCAAGAGGAAACTATTGAATCAGTTACAGAATCTACAAATATATTGATCTCAGATATTTTAAGTTTCTCAAATCCAAATTTAAAGGCTCTAGAAATGTTAGAAAATAGTATTGATAAATTCAAATCTAGAGAATGAAAATATTTTGAAAATATTGACTTAAAAGACTATATCAGATCTGTCCCAGATTTTCCAAAAGAATGAATTGATTTCAAGGATATTTCTCCACTTTTAGAAAACAGAGATGCTATGAAAAATATGATTTTTGAAATGGCAGAAAAGTGTAGATGAGCTGATATTATAGCCTGATTAGATGCAAGATGATTTTTATTCGGTGAAGCAATTGCTAATTTACTGGATAAACCATTCGTAATGATAAGAAAAGCTGGGAAATTACCATGAGAAACTATATGAATCAAGTACTGACTTGAATATTGAAGTGATGAGATAGAGTTGCAAAATTGAGCAATAGAACAATGACAAAAAATTGCATTAGTAGATGATTTATTAGCTACTTGATGAACAATGTGAGCAGCTGCAAAATTGGTAGAACAAGCTTGATGAGAAATTGAAAATATAGTTTTTGCTATTTCTCTTGATGAACAAGTTTTACAAGATATGTCTGAAAGACAAAATTTATGAAAATATACCTTAGATAGTATTTTACAATATAATTAAAAGATTATGAAAACTATAATAACTCATCCAAATTTTGATTATTTATGAGAAGAACTTTCCAGTGAATTATGAATAGAAAAAGCTAATGTAAAAATGGAAACTTTTCCAGATTGATGGCCAAACATACAGATTCAAAAAGAAGATGTAAAAAATAAAATAGCAACAGTTCTACTTGATTTTTCAGATCCCAAAGATTTATTTATAAATTATGCTCTTTTACAATGACTTATAGACTACAAAGTAGCAGCTTTAAATATTATAATGCCATATTTTCCAGTAGGAACAATGGAGAGGGTATGAAAACCAGGGGAAGTAGCTACAGCTCATAGTCTTGCCGATATTATTTCTAATTTACCAAGTGGAAAATCAGGTCTAAAAAATAATCTACACATACTTGATATCCATGCTGAAGTGGAGGAATATTTATTTGATGCAAGAACAGTAAATGTAGAATCAGGAAGTGCATTTGAATTATTAAAAGAAAATATAGAGTGAAAAACAATAGTATTTCCTGACGAGTGAGCTGCTAAAAGATTTTGAAATATGTTTGAAAGATATGATAAAGTTATTTGCTCAAAAAAGAGAGTTTGAGGAAAGAGACAAATAGAAGTAAAAGAATGAGATCCATACTGAAAAGATTTAATTATTATAGATGATTTAATCCAAACTGGATGAACTATAGTAGAGACTTCCTTAAAACTTAAAAGTCTGTGAGCAAAATCTGTAGAAGCATTCTCTAGTCATTGAGTATTTCCAAATGGTTCCCATAAATCGGTATCAAAATGAGTAGATAAACTTATAACAACTGATTCTATTCCTGAGAATAATGATAGGATTAGTGATGTTAATAATATGGAAATATTAAGTATTAAAGAATTAGTTAAGAATATAATTCTTGAGAGTTAGCTTATAATAATAAAAAAAGGCTGCAAATTGCAGCCTTTTTAGGGGGGCAGGCTATCTGTTATACATGCTTTTTCATCGGTTTAACGACAAAGTCATGAGCAACAAATAGAAGAAATAGTGGAATAATCCACATCGCCGTATACATGGCACTTATCATTTGAGTCCCACTATTACCAAAGATATGGCTAGAAGACTCAGCAAATTGATTGCTTAGCACATAATTAAGCGTAATGCCTGAGTTTTGTGCTAAAATGAATATGGCAACAATTGCCATAGTTGTGACTGCAATTATAGATTTCGCAATCAGGGGCTTGGTAGTGTTCATCAGTTTCCTCCATAGGGTTTGTCGATTACACATACGTACAGAATACATAAAAAAATAAATAAGTCAAGTAATTTTTAAATTAAACTTGTTTTATAAAAAAGTTTATTTATACTCAAGGCGCAATTATGCACCAACTATGAGGAATTTTCAAGTGAAGTTATATATAAAAAAGCTAACTTTATTAGACATCTATTTAGCTAATCATTTCTTTAAGATAATGCTTGTGTTATTTATTTTGTTCTTATTGATATTTAGCTATTTACCATATCATATTTACAACAAAGTATCCCATTACCATAATATGGATTCTCTTAGAGGTCCTTTTCATGTTTACCTTGCTTATACACAGATTGTAAAATCAGAAAATGAATATGAGAGAACCAAGGTAATTGTTGGAGAGATTGAAACAGTTTGCAAGGGAGATGACAAAAGCCCAGGTGTTCCAATTTGTGAATAAAAAGAGAGGAGAAAAATCGGTGCCTATAATTATAGGCACCAAAAAACTTATTAAATTAAATAAAAAAAAGTCTAAGTAAATAACCATTTACTTAGACTTTTTCTATCCAAAAACTTCCTCAAATCATTTTTCAGCTTCATTATAAACTACCAATACCTTTTCTTTTATTAACCAAACCTTATTACTAACTGATTCTAATAAATCTCTGTCATGAGATACTATTATTGTTGTACCATTAAATCATTCTAGCATTTTTTTAATAACTTCTTTTGAATGTAAATCAAGATGATTTGTTGGTTCATCCATTACAATAATATGAGGTTTTGTGAGTAGCATTTTTGTAAGTGCTACTTTTGCTCTTTCTCAACCTGATAGCGTGGATATTTTTTGATCAACTTTATCTCATGTTATAAGTAATCATCAAAGTATAGTTCTTATTTCTTTTTCATTTTCATAATCTTTTCAAAGTTCTTTTATGATACTAGAATTTACATCTAAATCTTCCAGTACTTGAGAATAAGAACCAATTTTTATTGTTTCATTGATATCTACTATTCAATCAAGAGCTTTTAGTTCTCAAAGTATAGTTTTTAATAGTGTGGTTTTACCTGCTCAATTTTCTCAAATGATTCAGATTTTATCACTTTTATAAACCTCTAAATATTCTGGTAGTGTAACAATTGGAAAGCTATATCATACTTCTACATTTTCTAATTTCATAATAATTTCAGGTAACCTTTTATCTGAATTTACTTTTATCATTTTTACTACAGATTCATTTTCAGGTTTAGTTAATACTGTTAATTTATCTAATGCTTTTATTCTACTTTGTACACTACTAGCTTTGGCTGAATTTGCTCTAAATCTATTTATATAATCAGTTTCTTTATCTATTTCTTTTTTTTGATTTGAGAAGTCTCTCATTTCTTTATCAAAACGAGCTTGTTTTTCTATTAAATATTCTTCATAATTTCATGGATAATTATTGATTTTTTTATTTGAAATTTCTATTATTTTTGTTGAACTATTATTTATAAATCTGATATCATGAGAAATAGAAATCATTGCTTTTTTCCAGTTTTGACAAAACTTTTCTAGAAAAATAATACCACTAATATCCAAATGATTTGTAGGCTCATCTAGTATAAGTAAATCAACTTCCTGAATTAAAAATTTTGCTATTTGTACCTTTGTTTGTTCTCATCATGAAAGAGATAATACATTTAAATCCATTTGATCATCTGTGAATCAAAAGTATTTAAGTATTTCTAACTGTAGAACATGTTTTTTGAATCAATCATTTTCTATCAAATATTTATTTATTTCCTCTTTTTCTTCCCATTTATCTTCATAAGTATTGATAGAATTTAATCTATCTATTTTTTCATTTATTTCAGGATATAATTCAAGCATTTCTTGTCTAAGAGTATTCTTTTCTGATTTCCAGAATAAATCTTGTGATAAATATCATATTTTTAATCATGGAATTATGTCTATTGTTCCATCTAGGTTTTCTAAATCCATACTATTGTAACTTTCTAAATGATTTATCTTATCTTTTCAAATAATCATTTTTAGTAGAGTAGTTTTTCCTGAACCATTTTTTCAAATAAGAGCTAATCTATCATCAGAATTTACTTTTAAATTAGC
>CAXBVF010000056.1:0-7342 GCA_963979005.1 uncultured Candidatus Altimarinota bacterium
TTCAAATAGAATAAGAGAATTTTGAACTATTTTCTTTAGAATATTTTTCTATATATTTAGAAAAACTCATAAATGCATTATTTTTTGCTTGAGTAGAATAATAGTAACTATTCCAATCATAAGTATATAAATCTCATATTAACTGATCTATATAATCACGAGAATAATCAAAATCAATTAATAATTTAGTAAATATTGCTTTATCAGAAAGATTATTCCAATAATAGTTGTAATCTTTATCACTTAAAGTTGATTTAATTTTTTCAATATTCTTTTCTATTTCTAATTTATATTTCTCTTTATCTGTTAAGATAAGACCATATGTGTACGCTATCAAACCATGTCTTTCAGTATATGAATTCATTTCTGTAGGAGAAAAGAATGTATCTTTTGCTTTTTGTCAGTCTCATGCATATGCTAAAGCCCAAAATATTTCTGATTTCCATAATATATCTGAGTCTCATTTATTTATAGAATTATTATTACTCGAATTAAATGACTGTAAATATTTTATAGCATTTTCTAATAATCAGTCTGGTAAGTTAACTCATAGTTCTTTCATTTCTAATAAACTCCTAACTACATAAGGAGTTATATTTGAATTAGATTCATTTGAACCTTGCCAATATGCAAATCATCAATCCTCTGTTTGCATAGACTTGATTCTATTAACTCATGCTTCTATATTAGTATCAATTTTTGTGGAATCTTCTACAATTCATGAGAATAGATTATCAAACTTCTTTAATATAGCATTTGGTAGAGTAGATGATACTGTTTGTTCAATACAACCATATGGATAACGAGCCAAACTAGAAACTATTTTTTCTATTCAACTAAGCTTGTTATTTGAAAAGCTAAGTTCTACTTCTGTTTTTTCTAAATCTATATTTTCTGGAAAATCAATATTTAAATCTAGAGTTTCTAAAGCATTAACTTTTCATGATTTTATAATATTATTAATCAAAACTGGAGATTCTTTGAATTTTATTATATTTTCAATTTTGTCACTATTTTCTGCACTATCTCAAAGTGCTGTAATCTTGTATGCTATTTCTTTATTATTTTTATTAGCTTTTATTGCCCAATAAATATCTTTACTAGATCAAGCTTCTATTATAATATTTCTAACATTTTCAGCTACTGCAACTTTTGTTTCTAATTCAACTTTAAATCAAATTTCTTTCTGAGTATTATTAAATATATTAGCTCAAATAACAGATACATCTCAATCTCTTAAAATAAGAGGGGTTTTATCCTCTACAATAACATTTTTTCTTACTTCTATGAAACTCTCAGAATAACCAAATAAGTTATCTTTTGAGTTTGATACTACCATTACTCTAAAATTCGTTAAATTATCTGGAAGATCAAAACTGACTTCTGCGTTTCAATTTTTATCAGTTATAACGCTTGGATTATAGTAAGCAGTATTTTTAAATATATTTCTAGAACTAACTGCACTATCTCATCATTTAAAACTTCAAAATCAACTTCATCCAACAATACCAGGTCTAGAAAAATAATAATTATCTAGCATAGCAATATTTGTAATACTTGTTTGTATACTAAATGGAAGTTTTTTATAAAATTTTTCTAAAGAATTTAAATCAACATTTCATAATAAACTTATTAAAGAATCATCTACAACCATAACAGTAAGTTCTCAAGGATTAGCTTTTGAATTTTTGTCCTTTACATTAATATTCAATGTAACTTTTTCTCTTGGTTTATATGTTTCTTTATCTGAATTAATAGTTATAAATGATTTTTTATCAGTTTTATCAACTACTATTTCTGAATATCATACTTTGTATTCCGGTACTTTGTCTCAATTTATTTCAATTGCTACTACTCAGATATAAGCATTAGGAATAAATTTATCATCAATTAGAATTTCTTTAAAAAATGTATTTGAATTAACATCTATATATTCAGTTTCTAAAACTCATTGTTTTTCTATTGTCCAAAGAATTTTTCATTTAGAAAATGGTAATCTAATAAGGACTTTTGCTTTTTCTCATAAATTATAACTTATTTTTTCTGGTATAACCCTTATTTTATTATCATTAACTAAAGGAATATTTCAGCTTGTATCTCAATAAGTAAGTACAGAAAAATATTGTTTATCAGTATATAAATCTGATAATTTTATATTTTCTTTTATTGTTTTTTGTATAGTTTTACAATCAGTATTCTCTACATAATCTATATTATCTCTAAATTCTTTTATTACTTTTCTCTTAGGAGCTTCATCATTATTCTCAATATTATCAGAATTATGAATTATTTTTTCACATACCTCTATGTCTTTTACAGTTTCTACTTCTTTTTCTAATATTTTATTTGTATTAAAATCATTTATAATTTTATTTAAATCAATATTTTTTTCATTATCAATTTTTCAATACTCTAAAATATATTCTCAAACATCATCTAGTTTATAATCAAGCTTTAATTTTCAATCAGTTCATAAAGAAAAATTAGTATTATTTACAAATAATATTTTTTCCAATTTTTCTTCTACTCTAGTTATATTTCTTTCGTATCATCTAACATCATCAACTGCTTTATTCTTGTATTCTTTTTTCTTTATAACAAGTACATATTTATCATTATAATCAGATGTCCAATTTCATACATTTAATCATCAATTTACAGTTAATTTATCTCAAGCTTTTACAAACTTATCCTTTGGATTAAATACTACTGATAAATCTCTATTATACCTTTTGTACTCAGCCGGCAACTTTGCAACTACAGAATTAGTTCAAGATATAGTATCTCAAATTTTATCTGTAACTGTTACTTCAACTATATATTTATAGTTATTATAACTAGAACTAAAAGCAATATCTATTTCAAAATTTCATGCTCAATTTTCATCTAAAGTTCCTTTTCACTCAGAATAGAATTCTTTTCTTGGTTCCCAATAACAACCGTAATAACAATCATCCCAATAAGAATTTTCATAATAATATTGTTTATAAACCTTGTATTTATAGTTTGCATTTGCAACACTTGCTCAGTTATAATACTTAGAAAAAACATTTCATTTGATTTTAAAATCACCAGAATAAATATTTCTAGACCAATAATTATTATCTTCTATATCTGTTGTTTCTATTTTTACAAGTCAATCATTTAATCAAATAGTTTCTAATGAAATATCATTTTTAAATTTTGGATTTTTGAATACTTCTACTGAAAAACCTCAAAATGCTATACTTTTTTCATCAACCCATAAAATCATATTATAATTTCATAGAGCTGCAGTTTCAGCTAAATCTATACTACTTGATATACTTCAATATTCATTTAATTTTAATTCCTCTTCTAATAAATTTTTTCATTTTGAATCATTAATTTGCAACTTAACAATTTTATCTTTTGGTATACTTAAGTCTTTTGAATCTCTTATTATTGATTTTACATTAACAGTTTCTCATGGTAAGTATAATAATCTATCAGTATAAATATGTGAATAATAATCTAACTCTGTTCTAGCCCATCTATCTAATTTAATAAGATCTTGATCAGAATTCTTTTGTGCCCACCAGTAATAGTTAGATGTTTTATATCAAAAATTCCAAGGAGCAATTCATGCATTCCAAGTTGAATTAACATAGGATAAATTGGTATCAGAAGCTGAAGTTATAAAAAATGTATTATACAATCATTCCCAATTAAATTCCCAATCACTAGAAAAAGTTCTAGAAAATGCTCATCTTAAATCCTCTTTTATATATGGATCATCTACTAATTCTTTTAAATTTACTTTTAAAATTCAATCATCTCATGTTAATCATAAATATATAGCTTCAGAAAATATATTTTTATCTAAAACCGATAATTCTACTATATCATATCCTCATTGATTCTGATTATATTCCTTTTTGATTTCTTTAAAATCATTAAAATATAATTTAATATTTTGTTTAGCTAATGGTTTTCACTCAAAATCATTTACAAAGAAAAATGCTTCTCAATTTCTAGAAATTTTCATTGTCACATGAGAATCTACAATTCAGAAAAATATTGGATAATTATATCTTCAATTAAATTCTCTATCTGAAGAATCTACAAATTGTACAAAATACAATCAACTTCTAGATTTTTCTCAAATCAGATCATCAAAATTAAAATCTTTTTTTATTAGATTGGGTTCTAATGGAGTTGTTGATTCATTATAAACTATTTCTTTTTCGCTACATTCAAAATTTTCTAACTTTGAAATTTCTTTTTCAAAAAACTCTTTAACATCTGTTCTTTCTGCTTTTTTTCTAAAAACTTCTATTTTTGCATAGGTTTCATTAGGAATTCTACATATTTTTACTTTTGATTTTGTTTTACTTGAGTTATATTCAATAATTTGAAATCTTGGAGGATTATTATCCTGATAAAGAGATACTTTATCCAATACTTTCATTCAAAAATATCTATTTTCTGGTGTAGTAAAAATAAAATCTTTGTTTTCAGTTTTTTCTCAAATAGTAGTATCAAAATCCTTAAGAGAAATTTTATATTCTGTTAATGGCTTTAAAGGTAATTTTAGTATTCATTTTTTAGAATACAGAACTATATCACCTATATCAAATTCTAGTTCGGGAGTTATAGTTATTAAATCCTTAAGTCTCTTTTTTGCATCAATTCTATTAATTAAAAATTCATCACTATCTTCATCTCAAATATCTGTATAAAAATCTAGAGAAAATTCTAGTTTTATTTCTGTTTTAAAATCATTTTCAACATCAAATAATGCTCAAGTACTAAACTTTGTTGTTAAAAATTTAGAAGTACATTCTTTTCTCTTTTCTTCAAAATTATCAAGAATAATATATTTATCTACAAAAGTATTTTCATTTAATTTAATTATATCTTCACAATTATCTTTGCTTAAATCTATATTAGCAACATTAAACTTATTATCACATCTAGTATTCATTCAATCAAATCTAGACTCATTAAAAAAATCATTTTCTAAAGCAATAGTTTTATCAAAATCTAGAATAACTGTACAATTATCAAAATTTTCAGTTCAATTATCTAAAACTATATT
Source organism: uncultured Candidatus Altimarinota bacterium (assembly GCA_963979005.1). GTDB lineage: Bacteria > Patescibacteriota > Gracilibacteria > BD1-5 > UBA6164 > UBA6164. The sequence goes on from CAXBVF010000056.1 coordinate 5,060, forward strand.
GATATTTTCTACTTCTTTTTCTGCCTTGATTTCTAAAGCTTTCATTATTCAAAAATATGCTCAAATTAGTACTATAACTGAAACCAAAATATAAATAATTATATATAACCTATGCTTAATAGATGAAATTTTATCCATGAGATAATTAATAAAAAATTAATAATTGAATTATACACAAACAAATAAAAAAGACCAGATTTTCTGGTCTTTTTAGCTAATTACTTGATATATCAATCTGCAAATTTATTAGTAAGTGCTATAAATTCTGCTGGATTTTCTAATTCTCATCATTCAAGCAAAATTGCTTGATTATAAGCATATTTCATTATGTCTGATAATTTTTCTGATTTGATGTCTTTATCAAATTCATTTTTCATAGAATCTATTAATGGATTCTTTGGATTAAGTTCTAGAATTCGTTTTTGTGCTGGCACTTCTTGCCCCATAGCTTTCATCATTTTTTCCATTTGAGGATCTACTCAAGTAGCGGATGTCTTTAATGCTCAAAGTGAAGTTCAAAGTTTATCATTTAATATAACTTCTTCTATTTTTTCTTCTCAAATAGTTGATTTAGCTAAATCTAATAATCATTTGAAATCTTTAGTTTTTTCTTCTTTTTCTTTCTTTTTTGCTTCTGTTTCTTCTTCTAATTCAATATCATTTGAAGTAATAGAAACTAATTTAGAACCTTTATATTCATTAAATCATTGTACTAAAAATGAGTCAATTGGATCTGTTAATATAATCACATCTATATTTTTCTCTCTAAATTGTGCTAAATATGGACTAGATAATGCTTCAGATTCTGATTTTGCAATTATATAGTAAATTGTTTTTTCTTTTACTTTTTCTTTTTTAGCATCTTTTTCTACTTCTACTTCTTTTTCAGTAGCTTTTTCTAAATATTCATCAAGAGTAATTAATCATGAATCATTAATTCAATTAAATAGTGATACTCCTGCTATTTCTTCTTTTAAGTCATGTTCATAATGAATACCTTCTTTTACTAATTTACCATAGTTATCCCAAAATTTAACATAATCTTCTTTAGAATTTTTAAGAGTTTTTCATAATTCAGTTATTACTTTTTTTGTAAGACCTTTTTTTATTTTATCAAGAGTAATATTATCTTGTAACATTTCTCTAGATATATTTAGAGGAAGATCACTTGTTTCTATTACTCATGAAATAAATCTTAACCATACAGGCATTAATTCTTTTGCGTGTTCTAAAATAAGTACATTTTGTACATAAAGTTTTGGCCCATATTCTACATTTGGATCAGATAAATTTTGATACATATTTACTTCTTTTGGAGCAAATAATATAGACTTGTAACTAGCCATTCATTCTACATTATTATGCATAGTAAATAATGGTTCATTCCAATCATTAGAAACAGATTGATAAAAAGCCTTGTATTCTTCTTTTTTTATTTCTGATTTAGATTTTCTCCAAATTGGTTTAGTTTCATTTACTTGTTCAAGCCCCATAACTTTAGGCTCTTTTTTCTTTTCTTCATCTGTTCTAGAATCATATTCCATCATCATAATAGGAACTCCAACATAATTTGAATATTTCTTTACTAATTCTTTTAATTTCCATTCTGCTACTAATTCTTTATTAGCTTCATTTACAAATAAAGTAACTTTTGTTCCTCTATTATCTTTTTTTATTTCTTCTATATCATAACCTGTCTTACCATCACTAGACCATTTATGAGCCTTATCATCTAAAGCTGAACTAGATTCTACTTCTACTTTATCAGCCACCATAAAACTTGAGTAGAATCATACTCAAAATTGACCTATTAAATTATGTTCTCAGTCTTCTTTTGCTTTTTGTAATTTTTCTATAAATTCTTTTGTTCCTGATTTTGCGATTGTACCAAGATGAGAAACCATTTCTTCCTGAGTCATACCAATACCATTATCTTCAATAGTTATAGTGTTAGCTTTTTCATCACTAATTATAGTAATTTTAAATTCATTATCATCACCCAAAAATGTAGTATCTGTAAGCGATTTTAATCTCGCTTTATCAACAGCATCAGCTGAATTTGATACTAACTCTCTTAAAAATATTTCTTTATTTGAATAAATACTATGAGTCAATAATTCTAGTATTCTTCAAGTCTCTGCTTCAAAATTGTATTTAGACATAGTTTTTTTATTAAATTTTATTTTAAAAATAGCACTTAGTTTTTCTAAGTGCTAATATTTTATTGTTTTTTGAGTTTTTGTAAAGAGATTTTATTTTTTAATAGTAAACTTCTAAATCATC
>CAXBVF010000057.1:0-7321 GCA_963979005.1 uncultured Candidatus Altimarinota bacterium
TAATTATGCTTCAGTTTTATCTTGAGCAAAATCAACTTTGATAGTTCTACCATCTAATTCAGCACCATCCATAGCGTCTTTAGCAGCAATTGCTTCTTCAACACTAGTGAATTCTACAAAACCAAATCCTTTAGATTTCCCAGTTTCTCTGTCTTTTATAACTTTAGCGAAAGTAACTTCACCGTATTCTTTAAAAGCATCTTTAACTTCTTGCCAATCTAAATTCCAAGATAACCCACCAACGAATAATTTATTAGTTTCCATAATAAAAATATAATTAAATAAAATTTTGAGAAAATAGTTTATTTTAATACTTAGTATTATAGACCTAACATTGGACCTCTAGCACAAATATGAAAATGAAATCAATTGTTTCTCGAGACGTATTATAACTATTTTTTACAAAATGCAAATTTTTATTTAAAATACTCAGTTAAATCAGGTACAATTTGCTTTTTTCTCGATAATCTTCTCTTCAGGTCTACTAAATTATTTTCTACTTTTGACTTAAATACATCTTCAATTATTCTTGAATCATCTCAATCAAGTACTATTGATGTATTTTTTTCTCAAATAATATCAACAACTGACAGTAATATAAAAGATAAATGTTCCTTTTCTTTTATATTTTGCATAGCCTTTAGGATTTCATCTTTTCTATTTAATGCGTAACTTGGATTTGTAGTTTCAAGTGTACCTATTCCAGCTTTTGTCGAGTTAAATTGAAATTCTTTGTAATCATATTTAATCAATTCTTCAGCAGGCATATCTCATAAGTCAGATTTAGCATCAAACATAGGCATAGCAAAAGCTTCCAAATCACTTATTCATGTTATTTCTTGTAAATTTTTAGCTATCTCAACATCCTCCTTAGTAGTTGTAGCTGATTTAAATAATAGACTATCTGATAATATTCCTGCAAGCATTATTTTTCATAATTCTTTTGTTATTTCAAACACTTGTTCTTTATACATTTTGTAAATAACAGAACAAGTAGAACATAATTTCTCCATTCTAATATTTACAGGATTTGATGTCGAAAAATCAATTTTATGATGATCAATTAAGTATTCTAGGTTTAATTCAGCTAGATTATCTAATGTTTGGAACTCTTCATTATGGTCTACTAAAGCGACACTTGTTCATGCAGGGAAGCTGGTAGCTATTTCAGGTGTATTAATATTTAATAATTCTAAAATATATTCAGTTTCTTTATTCAACTTTCATTGTACATAAGCTTTTGCAGAATAATTTCACTTTTTATTTAAATAATCTGCTAATAAAATCGCAGCTAGTGTACAATCTGTATCTGGAATCTTGTGACCTATTACTTTTATATCTATCATTATTTTGTGTATTTTATTTTTTAATGGTTTCTAAAGTTTATTTTTAATCTAACAAATTTCAAGTTTATTTTTTATGTTTAACTCTAGATTTTCTATCTTTAGCTTTTCAGAATTTATCTTTTAGTTTTTTAAATTGTCTTTCTCATAATTTTTCTTCTAAAACTAAATTTAATTCAGCTTCTTCATCGAATATATTAATATCCATTTCTATATTATTCTCTAGTTTAAATTTGTAATCTTTGTAATTTCAATAACTAATACTTAATTCTCAGTCATTTATAAACCATATATTAGTTGCTAACTTATTAACAAAATATCTATCATGAGATATGAATAATATAGATCATTTGAAATTTCTCAATTCTTCCTCTAAAGATTCTCTAGTATCGTAGTCTAGATGATTAGTTGGTTCATCTAATATAAGCAGATTACATTCTTTTTGTCATAATATTGAGAATAAGAGTTTTGATATTTGTCATCACGATAATTCAGAAACTTTTTTACTTATAATATTCTTATCAAATAAATAGTTACTGAGTATCGAAATTAACTGTTGATCAGAAAAATTAAATCAATGTTTTTCAAAATTTTCTCTAACTGTCTTATTTTTTTCTAGTTCTTCATGCATTTGAGAGTAGTATCATATTTTAACAGCTTTTCATTTACTGTATAATCAATCCAAAACATCGAGTTCTCTCATAATTGTCTTTAAAAATGTTGATTTTCAAACACCATTTTCCCCAACTATTCATATTATCTGTCTTTTATATAAATGTTGTTCTGATATATAGAAGAGAGGTTCTTTTCTTCATATAAAACAATCTTTGAAATACAATACTTTATCAGGTAAATCTCATGAAAAATTAAATTTGAATCGTGGTTTTTTCGGTATGTATGGTAATTCTAGTTTCTCCAATTTTCCTAAACTTTTTTCCCTTGATTTAGCCCATCATGATCTTGATCATGCTCTAAATCTATTAACTAACTTCTCTTGTTTATCTATATACTCTTCCTGTCTTTTATAATTATCTATTTTCTTTTTTTCTATTAAACCTCTTTCTTTTAAATAACTAGAGTAATTTGTATGGTAATACGTAATTCATCTTTTAGGCTGTACTTCAAATGTTTTAGTGCAAGTTTTATCTAAAAATTCTCTATCATGAGATATGATAACATATCATCACTTCCATTTATTTTGTAAGAATGATTCTAGCCACTCAAGAGAACTCATATCTATGAAGTTTGTAGGTTCATCTAAGAATAAAATATCAGGAGATTCGAGTAATACTTTTGCTAATGCTATCTTAGTTCTTTGTCATCAACTTACTTCGGATAATTTCTTATCTAATAAATCAAGTATTCATATTCAACTAGCTACTTGGTGTATCTTATTATTATAGTCATGTCATCATATATTATTGAATTGATCTAAAATATTGGTATATTCTTCAATTAATATGATATCTTGAGGGTCTTTATTCATTTTTGTTTCAGATTGATGCAATTTACCCTCCATTTTTATTATATCCTTGAATCAATTTTTCAATTCTTCTTTTACTAAGACTTCTTCATGATCTGTATATATTTGATGTAAATATCATAAGGATAAATTTCATACATTATCTATAAATCAATCATAATTTGTTATTTCTCATGTTAAAACCTTTAGTAGGGTGGTTTTTCATGCTCAATTTGATCATACAATAGATATTCTATCCGATTTATTTAAAGTTAAATCAATGTCTTTTAATATTAATTCTCAATTAAACTCTAATGAATTTATTTTAATTTTTAGATGTTTCAAAATTATTTTTTTATTTAATATTTTTTCTTTTATTTTATTCATAAATAGAAAAAATAAAAGAAAAAATATTAGAATATGTTTTCCTTTATTGGCAAGTTGTAATTAGTTATTTATTTTGATTTTTCAGCATTATATTTTATACTTATTAAACTTATATTTTAATTTTTTGTTTATGAGAAAAATAGTAGTACTTTCAATGTTGTTATCTTTAATTGTGTCTTTTACTCATGCTGAATGAGATGATGATGCTACGGTAACAGCGGTAGGGATCAATAATGTACAACCTTTAGAAGTGAAACCAATAAGGACTACTTTTAATGCTGCATGAATGAGAGAAATGAGAGAACCATTGACTAAAGAAATGCTCGATGAAAGAGCTGAAAAATTGAGAGAAGATTCTAAGGAAAGGATGGAAAAAATTAAAGAGGACGCTAAAACTAAGAGGGATAATATAAAAGCAATGTCTAAAGAAAAAATCGAAGATTTTAGAAACAATCTTAAAGAAGTAAGAAAAAATAAAAATGAACTTATTAAAAACAATAAAGAACAAGCTAAAGAAAATTTAAAGGTATTCAGAGATGAAAATAAATGAGAATTTAGAGAAATTCTTTGAGAGCTTGATCAAGAAACCAAAGATTCTTTAAGAGACTTAGAAGAACAATTCAAGAATGAGTCACAAATTATTAGAGATTCTATAAAAGAAAACTTCACTGATGATGAATTAAGGAAAGAATTATTAGAAGAATTACAAAACCTTAGAAAAGCATTTTATGAAGATGCTCAAGAGAAACTATGAGATAATGATGATGCATTATGATTATTAGCTGAAAGAAAAGATGTATTTTTAGAAAATGAGGAATTAAGAAGAGAAAACGCTAAAGCTAGAGTTGAATATAGATGAGAAATCTCTGATCTTGTATCTGAACAAAAAACTAAATTACTAGATAGAATCAAATTTTGACTAGATAACGCTGATAATGCTAAATTAGAGCGTTTACTCGCTAAATTAGATGAAATATCTGAGAGATTTGAAAAAGCAAATATTTCAGATGATAAAAAACAAGAAATTCAAGCTAAAATTATAGCTTTAAAAGAAATAATTGAAGAAAAATTAGACGCTAACCTTTCTTCTGATACTGAATTAGATCTTGAATCATTATTAGATTTTGAATGAATTGAAGAATAATACATAAAAAAAGACCTTATTAATAAGGTCTTTTTTTATGTATAGAGTTTGTTTTTATGAATGTAGTTTAGAATATTTCTTTCTAAAATTTGATTTAAATTTATTCATTCTTTAATCCTTATTCTAGCCGTAGTACTTGAAATATCAGACAAGTAATTAGTTTCAATTAATATGTAGTTTTTTAGCTCTGAATTGTTGAAACTGTATCATTTTCTAGGAATAAATATTTTTTTAAGTTTTTTTTGTATATACATATTAGGGTTTCAATCCCAATCACTTATTCACTCTACTATATCTGTTCAAAATATATGAAAAGGTTGAGTTCATATTTTTTTTATAAAATACTTATCTACTTCGTAAGTTGTAGTATTAGATTTATTGGCTCAGTTTAAAAAATATTTATCAAGCTCAATATTTAATCATTTATTTTTTAAGTCATCTATAAATAAATCTATTAGATTCCCTCTATGTAGATTACTTATATTATAGTTCTTATCTCATCTCTCTCAGTCAGGTGTTATTATTATTTTTTTTATATCACTATTCTTAAAGATTTGCTCTATTACATGTAAATGTCAAAGAGTCGGAGGATTAAATGCTCATCAATATATTGCTATTTTCATAATATTTTTTTTAGTTACATATATTATATTGTATTAAATATAAAATCAATAAAAAAGTGTCTCTGGGGAGGGAGACACAATACCAGAATAGACGGATGATCCTTCTGGCAAGAGTGAGAGCAAACTAGCTCTCGTACAGGAGTACTCATTTACAAAAATGAGCAAAAGAAATCTTTTCATATATATGATAAAACATATTTACATATAATGATTAATCTCATAATATGTTTTTATTATTAAATGTCAAGTTTTTATTTTTTTATTCTTATGGCAAGGACCCCAGGAATTGCACCTAGGCCTCTCGGGGTCGGAATCCGAGCACTCTTCGAATTAAGCTAGGTCCTTATATTGTTCTTCATTATAGTAATATCTAGGAAAAATCAATGATATATTAAAGTATTTTAATTTATACTATTCTTTGAATTTAAGGCCCCCATGTATGCTAATCATATAGCGTCAGCAGCATCATCAGGTTTTGGTATTGAATCAAGCCTAAATATCATTTTTATTGCGTTCTGTAGTTGTAATTTTTTAGCTTGACCATTTCATGTTATTGCTTTTTTTACTTGCAAAGGAGTATATTCTTGTATTATTTTACCTTGCTTAATAGATTCGTATAATATTACTCATCTCGCTTGAGCTACATCTATTCACGTCTTTAAATTTGTTTGAAAAAATAACTTTTCAATCGATATTATCTCCGGTTGATATTTTTCTATTATTTGACTTATGTCTGTTCAAATTTCTAAAATCTTCTGAGGAAGAGCTATTTTTGGAGTTGTCGAGAATACTCAATAATCAATAATAGTAAAAGTACCTTTATTCTTATTAATTAGGGCAAAACCAGTGGTTGTAGTTCATGGATCAATTCAAAGTATTATCATTATTATAAATTATATTATTTAAAAGTAAATAGATATTTGACAATATTATATTTATATGGGATAATATATATGTATACTTAAATTATTTCTATGGAGTTTTAACTTTTTTAGACTCCAAATAACAAATATTATACTTATAATATAAAAAAATATGAAAAAAAGTAAAATTATAATTGATGCATTTGTGCTCAACATGATATCAGGCTCAAATGAATTAACAAATAAAGAAAAACTAAATTTTTTAAAATATATCTGATATATGACTAATTCAGAAAAAAGGGAATTAGTCCAGATAATTTAAAATAAAAAGAGTACTGCAGTATTCTTTTTATTTTTTTATTTGCTTAAAAAATCAAGTACTACTATTGCTTTCAGAACTAATCTTTAATTCCCAATCTATATAATTAATACTTACATCTAAAACTTCTCACTCAATTATATACTCAATATTATCCAAAAGTATTGGATTTACACTACCAGTATAACATTCATTTAGAAGTAATGAATTTCAAAAATTAAATCTGTATTCAGTTAAACTACTAGATAAAAAATTATCTATTCATATATTTTCTATACACTGCTCTAATACTGGGAACAATAATATTGACTGAGTGTAATTAGTAGAATTTGAAATAATTTTTGTATTTTCTGATATTAATTTATATACTCAAAAAACAGCAATTGTAATTATTCATGTTGCTATTATTACTTCTATTAATGTAAATCAAGGAATATTTTTTTTCATATTATTAAAATTATTACTCTTCAATTATTATAATTATTAATTAATAATTTAATAATTTAAATTAAAAACTTTAAATTATAGCTATTTTTTGTAAATACTAACTTAATATGTTAAAATTAGCTTATATTACAACTAAATCACACATAAATATGTTATTATTTGAAATCTTAAAAGAATCACTTAATTCAGATGTATCAGATATTATCTTAACCGCATGATCTAAACCTTGTTTTAAAATTAATGGAGATATTGTTTATAGGGATAATTATGAGATATACAACAATTCTTCACTTATAAAAGATATATGATCGATAATGAATGATAAGCAAAAATTATCGTTTAAAGAAAATAAAGAACTTGATTTTTCTATAGAATTAAAATGATTTTCTAGATTTAGAGCTAATGTTTTTTATACTAATAATTGAATTTGAATAGTTTTTAGGCCAATAAAGAGTGAATTACCTGATTTTAAAGAATTGGGATTACCAAATAAATTACTTGATTTAACTAATATAAAACATTGATTAATACTTGTTACTTGAAGTGTATGATCATGAAAATCTACAACATTAACATCACTAATTGATTCAATTAATAAAAACAAATCTAGACATATAATTACTATAGAAGACCCAATAGAATTTATATTTAAGGCAGATAAGTCTCTAATAGAACAAAGAGAAGTATGAGTAAATACTTTATCATTTGATAACTGATTAAAATATGCTTTAAG
>CAXBVF010000058.1:0-7318 GCA_963979005.1 uncultured Candidatus Altimarinota bacterium
TTAGTTTGTTATCCTAGTGATATAACAGTTAATGAACTAAATGAAGTAGATAATTGGAATTGTACAAAAAAAGATTCTCCAGTTTATTGAGCAGATTTATATATAGATATATTTAATCATTTTAAAAATAGTATAACAAAATAATGGAAAAAATAAGAATACAAAAATACATGTCTCAGGCTTGAATATGTTCACGTAGAAAAGCAGAAGATTATATAGAAAGATGACTAGTAAAAGTTAATGGACAAGTTGCCAAAATAGGGGAGTCAGTATGTCCAGAACAAGATAAGGTAGAGCTCTTAGATAAGGCAATAGAAGAACAAAAAAATCTTGTCTATTATAAATTAAACAAACCAAGAGGTATAGAAACAACTTGTGCTCAACATAATGAAAAAAATATTGTAGATATAATGGATGTAAAAGAAAGAGTATTTCCTATATGAAGACTAGATAAAGAAAGTACATGACTTATTCTTATGACAAATGATGGTAGGCTTGCTAACTTTTTAATGCATCCTAGATATGAACATTCAAAAGAATATGTAGTAGAAACATTTTGATCATTTGATGATGAACAACTTGAATGAATGGGGAAGTGATTATTTATACTATGAGCTTATACTAATGAGGCAAAAGTTAAAAGAATATCATCTTGAAAGTTCAGTATTGTACTTACGGAGTGAAAAAATAGACAAATTAGAAGAATGGTAGAAAAATTAGGATCAAGAGTAAAAAAGTTAAAAAGAATAAGAATAGAGAATATTGAGCTCTGAAAATTAGATTATTGAGAATACAAACATTTATCAAAGAAGGAACTAGGCTGACTGTTTGATTGTTTATGATTAAAAAAAGACTAGTATACTAGTCTTTTTTATTTTAATTGTTCTTTCATAGAAGCTACTTCTCTTTTGATATTCTTTAATATTCTTATAAATGAATCTTTTATTTCCTTTTCTGATGTAAAAACAAAATTTCAAAAATTTCTTAGTTTAAGGCTTTCTTTATTTAGATTTATTAAATTTTGCTTAATTTTTGACTCCTTTAATGATAGGATAGTCTTATCTTTAAAAATATTCTTTGCTACTTTAAGGTTAATACTATCAATTTTATCAGATAGTTTAATTCATAACTTTGAATATGTATTTTTTTTTGTATTTAACTCTTTCTCAAACCTTAGTTTCTCTTCCTTTAGCTTAATTTTGAGATTTTCATTTACCCTTTTTATTCTTTTTATAACAGCTTGTATTATTTCTTCAGCTGCCTCTTTATGAATATCAGTATTTTGTATTTTTTTTAGTGCTTCTATAGACTCTTCTAATTCTATTATATCATTATTTAGGCTTAAATTATTAGTTATATTATATTTATCTATGAATTCTTCTACCTTTCATTTATGTCTAACTATATAATCTTCAACCAAAATAGCCTTTTTAACATTAGTTTCTGTATTATATTCAGTTTCTAATGCTGAAACACTACAGAAAGATAAAAAGCTTAATATAAATAATATATAATATACTATTTTTTTCATTTTAGTTTTTGTTAATCGCTATTATTTATATATTATATATATGTATATATTTTATTCAAGCTTTATTTAGATATTATGATTATTTGTTTTGATTTGGAAACCACTGGTTTAGATAAGTACAATGATAGGATTATTGAGGTAGCAATGATTAAATTTGATGAAAAAACATATGAAGTCATAGATACTTTTAATTCACTTGTTAATCCTTGAATAGAAATTCCTGACTTAATATCAAATATAACTAACATTCATGATGATGACGTAGCTAATGCCCCAAGTTTTGAGGACTTAAAAGCTGAAATAACAGAATTTGTCTGAGATTTGCCTCTCCTAGGACATAATGTATATTTTGATATAGATTTCTTTTTAAACCATTGAATTGATATAAATAATAATATAGCAATTGATACCTTCTTTTTGGCAAATTTCCTAGCATTTAATGCCTCTTCACTTAATCTTGAAATGTTATGTAATTTATTTTGAGTGTGATTTGAGTGAGCACATAGAGCTTTAAATGATGTTAAAGCTACAATTAAATTATTTGAAGAATTAAACAAAAAATTTAAAAAGTTATCAAAAGAGAAAAAACATCTACTTTTTTATATATTTAACAAATCAGAAGATAAAAATATATGATTTTTAAGAGAACATTTATTTGAAAATATAGACTCTAATTTGGCCTTTACTGATTTTGAAAAAAAATTATTAAAACATATATGAAAACTTGATACAGAGGAAAAGTTGATTATAGACAAAAAAATAGGCAATAAGAATATGTCTAAGAAGTTTGATAATATTGATTGAGTAGAGAAGAGAGAGAATCAATTAAAGATGACAAATATGATTATGGACTCATTTAATAGACATAAAAAAGTTGTTATAGAGGCGCCAACTTGATTATGAAAAAGTTTTGCATATTTAATACCTTCAATTACTCATTCTGTTAAAACTGGAGAAAAGGTATTTATATCAACAAAGACAAAAACTCTGCAAGATCAATTATATTCAAAGGATTTAGCAACCTTAAAAGATAAATTATGATCAGATTTTAGATTTACAAAACTTAAGTGAAAAAGCAATTATTTGAGTGTTAAACTATATTTTGATGAATTTTGGTTGGATGATCTAACTTACTCAAAAGTTTGATTTTTGTCAAAAATACTTCTTTGGCTTTATACAACCAAGTATTGAGAATTAGATGAATTAAATTATTTTTGACAAGAATTTTCATTTATCAGAAATATAAATTCTGATAATTTTTCTGTATTATCTGAAAAAAATGATTATAGAAGATATGAATTCCTTTTTAAAGCAAGAACAAAATTAGAATCGTCAAATGTAATTATAATTAATCATAGTTTATTATTTTCAGATTTAAATCAAGAATCATGAGTATTATGAAAAATAAAGAATTTAGTTATTGATGAATGACATAATATAGAAGACTCTGTTACAGATTCATTAAGAAAAAAATATAACTTAAATAATTTATCTGAAAGTTTTGATTTAATAGAAAAAACTCTCAATAAAATAGAAGCTAAAAAAATAACTTTTTTGAAGTTAAAAGAAAGTCTTATTTCTAAACTAGAACTTTTAGATGATTATGCTTTTAATTATTTAAATAATAAGGTCTGATCGCAGCAAAATTTTAAACTTACATTATTGGAAGCAGATTTTTTTGATGACATAGATTATTGAAATTTATTAAAAAAAATAGAATTAGACTTTATAGACATAGTAGACAACTTGTCTATAAGGGAGTGACATGATTTTACTAAAGAGATAGCATTATTGCAGTCTTTTCTAGATATCATAAAAACGACTTTGGACAAGAAAGCAGACAAAGAATTTATTAGAATACTGAGTTTTAATGATAGAAATGGAATGAGTTTTGAGTATACTCTTTTAAACCCATGAGAGTATCTTAGGGACAATTTATGGAACAAATTGAGTAGTTGTATACTGACATCAGCTACACTTCAAATTTGATGAAAATTTGATTATTTTAAGACCTTGTTATTTTTGGATGATTTTAATTTTCATTCTTTTGAAAGTGACTTTGATTATAAAAAACAGGCGACATTGTTTATCCCTACTGATATATGAAATATAAAAAGTAATTCTAATGAAGTAGTAGATTTTCTATGAAAGTTTTATTCTATCGTTAGATGAAAGGTATTAACACTACTAACTAGTTACAATATAATTAAAAAGATTTATACTAGTTTAAATTGAGATTTAAAAAAAGAGGGAATTAATATATATGCTCAATGAATAGCATGAAGCAAGATTAAGCTTTTAAGTTTTTTTCTAGATAATCCAGATAATTCAATTTTACTTGGAACTGATAGCTTTTGGGAGTGAGTAGATATTCCATGAGAAGACCTTAAGTACTTAATTATTCATAAATTTCCATTTTCTGTACCAACTGATCCTATATTTCAAGCAAGAAGTGTATTTTTTAAGGATCCTTTTTTAGAATATTCTGTTCCAAAGGCAATTATTAAGTTGAAACAGTGATTTTGAAGACTAATAAGAACAAAAAAAGATAATTGAATTGTAGTTTTATTAGATAATAGAATAATATCTACATTTTGGGGAGAAAAGTTTTTTGATGCCTTTCCTGAAGGAATAAATATAAAAAAAGGAAAGATTGACCAGTTCTTAGATGTATTAAAATCTAAGTCATAATAATGATTTGATATTTGTAAAGCTATTTTTTTGTTTTTTAAATCTTATTATGGTATTATTAAATCAGTTATTATTTAATTATATTATATGGCTGATAAAAAAATCGAAGAAACAATCGAAGAAGTTAGCGCAACAGAAGAAAACAAAGAGATAGATTCATCTAATATTTTTGATGAGTTTGTTGATGATTCAAACTTAATAGATGAAGTAAATAAGATTAAACAGGAAAGAAATAAGGATATTTATTTTTATCTTTCAAAAGTATGAGATATTTTTCAAACTGCTTTTTGGTTATGAATCATAACATTTGCATTATTATTCTCATATATATATGTTCAAAAGAATGAAGATCTGACTAATAGTAATGTATTAGACCCATTTTGTATTATAATATTATGAGATATCACAAATTCAGATGACTATTGTTCTTCAGTAGCATCTCTAAAAAAGACTTATTCTGATAGTTTAAAAGAAATTCAGTCAGCGCAGGTGTCGGAAATATTAACGATATTAGAAAAATTATATAGAGTAGAAAATTTTGTTAAGTCAAAGGATGTTTTATTTTTATCTGATAAATCTGAGAATAAACTAGCTGTTTTATCTATTTTGGAAAGTTTTGATGATTTAAAAAATGAATTTAATTCTGTAGATAAGCAAAAGATACAGTGTAGCAATATTTCTATAGATGGAGTTAAGAAAACATTAGCATTAAATTGTATAGCATATGCTGAATGATTTGAAAAATGATTAAGATGATATGATGGTACAACAAATGATACTTTGAAGTGAACATCTATATCTATAGCAAATAGTTTTTTAAATTATATTGAGAAACAATCTACAGTATTTAGTATTGTAAATAAGCAAAAAGTATTTAGATCAGAGACTATTCTTTGAGAAAAGACAAACTTTACTAATAAAACACAGTTTAATTTAGTATTAAATTATAACCAAAAATAATTATGAAAAGATCTAAAAGAGAAGGAAATTGAATAATTATACATTTTATTTTTTATTTTGTATTAGTTATTTCATTAGTAGCTTATACATATACTAGTTTGTATCCACAAATAAAATTGATAGAAGAGGATAAAAAAATGATATGAGAGTTATATACTAGTATTGAATTAATAGAAAAAGAATGATTAAGTTTTGACCAATTTAAATCATTAAATAATTCAGCTGATTCAAATGTAGTAGTTTCAGAAATATTAAAAAATATGACAGATTTATTTTATTCTGAAAATCTAACAAATAAGGATTTTCCAAGTTTTGATAAATTTTTAGCTTCAAAAAGTAATGAATTATCGTGAATTGATTCAAAAGAACAAGATTCTAAAATATCTAAAATATTACCTTCATATTCTGATAATTCTGTAGATTTTTGAGAAGAATTTTTAACTAATTATAGATTTATTAATTATGTTGAATCATTAATTGAAAGTTTTAATTTCGAGAGCTCAAATTCAATAGGTATTAATAAGGTAACTTTGATAGAAGATTTTGCTACTAGCAAAAATATTTGAGATACCTTAGACTCAAATATCTATTTTGTCCCTTTAAAATTATCACTTAGTTGAACAAAGGCTTGAATAATAAATTTCTTATATTTTATAGAAAATGTATGAAATATTAGTATAAAAGATGATGATATCATAATAAATGATGATTATTGATTCTTATCAAAAAATGGACAAAAAATGATATTAGAATGAGATAGATATAGTTCAGATTATAATATATTCGAACATCAAATTACGGATATATCAAAAATTACGATGACAGAATATTTAGATTCCTCTTATGCTCCTAGATGAGATGATGATTTTAAAAAATTTATAGTTACTACACAATGAAATGATAAATACGATATAATAGTAGATTTAATGTTTTATATTAAATGAGAACCAGCTTATAAAATTGAAGAATTTATTAATTGAATAATTAAAAACTATTATACAGCTCAATGAGATGTTAACAAAGAATTAAAAAGAACTGATTTAAATGGAATTGAACGTATAAACTTAACCAAGATGAACGAATCACTTAAATCAATAAGTAAAGAAATAACGGCACTTAAAAAAGAATTAATTAAAAAAGAAGATATAGAAGAAACATATAAAAAAGCACTAAAATACGAAACCATTATTGAACCAATACTTAATAAATTTAAAGACTAAGTAATATGAACTATAAAGAGGTAATTGCCAAACTTAAAGATTTGGTGTATAAATGAGATAACATTCAACAGGTCTGCGACTATATGATATTAGCTGCAGTTCTTTGAGAGTCTTCAGATATACATATTGAACCTCTTACTTCATATGTTAGATTAAGATATAGACTAGATGGTGAGTTAAAGGAAATTTTAGAATATCAGAATTTTCTTCATAGTTGAATTGTAGCTAGGTTTAAAATATTATCAGATTTAAAAATTGATGAATCTCGTATTCCTCAAGATGGTAGAATAAGTACAACAATTGAATGAAAATCACTTGATTTGAGACTTTCTACACTTCCTACTGTTCATTGAGAGAAGATAGTAATGAGAATAGTTGATAAAAGTAAAAAAATACCATCACTTAATGATTTATGAATTGAGTGACAAAACAAAGATCTTATTATGAAGGCTATATCTTTACCTAATGGTATTATATTAACCTCAGGTCCAACAGGTTCTGGTAAATCTACAACGCTGTATTCAGCACTTACTAATCTAAATAAAATTTGAGTAAATATAATGACACTTGAAGATCCTGTGGAAAATCAGGTTGATGGTGTTAATCAATCTCAAGTAAAACCTGATATATGATATACATTTGCATATTGATTAAGGACAGCACTTAGACAGGATCCAGATATAATAATGGTATGAGAAATGAGAGATAAAGAAACCGTAGATATAGCCATAGAAGCATCTTTGACATGACATTTAGTTTTGTCTACAATCCATACAAATAATGCATCAGAAACTATTACCAGAGTATTGAATATGTGAGTACAACCATTTTTGATACCAGCATCATTTAATGTTATTATAGCTCAAAGGCTTGTTAAAAGATTATGTACTTGTAAAAAAGAAGTTTCTCTAAAAGA
>CAXBVF010000059.1:0-7265 GCA_963979005.1 uncultured Candidatus Altimarinota bacterium
CTGACTTTTCAGTATTTTCTTTTCCCATTTGTTAGTAATGGTTAATGTTAAAACATTTTTTAATGAGGTTTAGACCTCTATAATCTTATAGATTATTGCTTAGACAGGTTCTAACCAACCTGCCTAAACAGCAACCTATAAATGTTGCTATGCTATGTTATTTGTTTTTATTTTGATGCTATGTAATTTATATCTAGAAACTTTTAATAAGTTCTCAGGAGGGATTTCTCCCCACCGAACTTATTGTATACAATATGTATACATTAAATAATTTAATAAAATTGTATTGTTTGTCAAATATTAAGTATTGTCAATTAAAACTCACCACCAACCACAGCTTCATTCTCAATCTGTTTGTTCTCCCCAAGCAGATATTTTTACTATTGATAATTCAGGAACAGGTACATTCAGTGTTAATTCTCCACTAGAATTTTTTCTCAAATACATAGTGTCTTTAAATAAGAATACTCAAGGTACTATTACTCAATAATGGTCTGTACTCCTTATTCTGAATACTGTTCTTTTATCTCTTGCTTCTGAACAATGCCATCATTTCAATACAAGGGTTTTTCAGGCAGGTACCATTCTATTCGGTACGAGTGATTTATTTCATCATTCTTCTATCATATTGTAAATAGTAGAAGTAGCTCATTTTTTAAATATATTAATAACTCATTCAGCTACTCAATTACTTCAAACAGTAATAGTATGAAAATCATTAATAAACATAATATCAGTAGCAACTGTATCCACAGCAGTAGTTCAATTTAATATTACAACTTCTTCTTGTTCAGCTCAAGCACTATCTAAATAATGTATTGCAACAGACCTTACTCAAGTTCATCAATCTGTATCAGCAACATCATCAGATACAACACTCATTTGTTCTCATAGAATACTTGGAGTTGGTATTTGTACAGCAGTTCATCTCCATACATCTTCTCAAGGGGATCAGTTTTGAATATCTAATCTTTCTCACATAGCACTCATTATTTTTTGTCAAGGTACTTTTCAGGATACTATTTGTGTAAAGTAATCTGCTGGAAATTGATTTGCTATAATAGTATCCTGCTTTTCTTCTGTAGCAGGATTAATATCATTTCATAGAGAATCATTCATTCAAACATTAACTACTGATTTTCAGACAGCAATTCTTTTAAATTTATCTATTTCTAAATCTCTTAAATTATCCATATTTATGCATTAGCAGGTAAAATTTCTTCCTGTGGAATTACTTGGTTTTCAGGTGCGAACATAGCTTCATGTTGTTGCATATGCTGTACAAGTAATTGACTTTGAGGTCATTCTCATATTTGTGATAATACAGCTCCATGAATAGCTAAATGTATTTCATGATTTTCAGCTTGTTGAGCTACAATATTTGCTCATTCTAGAAGTTTTTGATTTTCTAACTCAGCTTGTTTAGCTTCAAGTCCTTCTTCTCAATCTTCTTGAGCTTCTTTCTCAGCTTGTTCAGCTTCATATTGATTCATTATAACTTCAGTATTTCCAAGTTTATACGAGTCTATAATTAATTTATCAGGTATTGCTACTCATAGTCATCTTAATTCTACTAGGTCTGCTCTAGCTTGTAGGTCACTAAATGCAGAACCTGGGACAATTTCAACTTCTATATTTTTGATAGGTTTTATTTCTATGATATCATTTCATAGTTTTTGTCCTGAAGCTTCTTCTACTATTTTTTTAACTTCTGATCATACTATTCTTTCAGTTCATTCATCAGTATCTAGTTCTCTTAAATTATAAAATTTACTTCATAGGACTAATATTCTATAAGCCATTTCTTCCATGAAAGTTTTAAGATTATCTACTGGTTCAGATACATTGTTATTATCTGAAGCTTGTAGTTGTGCAATTGCAACTCATGAAAGAGCTGAACCTGATAGCCTACCTGTTGATTCTGAGTGGATACCTCATAAATCTTCCATTAGTCTTTCAGTTTCATTCATATGGATATTAACTTCTTGTGGAAGATTACCTGAATCCATTAATGTTGGTTTACTACCTGTATATTCTACAACTTGTCCATTTCTTCATTTAATAACAGAGAATTTTGAACCTTTAGGTACCATATATCTACCTTTCGCAAATTTTTCTAACCAATCTGCTCTATTAGAATATCATTCATCCAAAGCTTTATTTAATTGGATTAGTGGATCAATCCATGCAGGAGAATATAAAAGTCCTTTATTTCTTTCAGGTTGATATGCTAATAATGGGAATTGGTCATCATCAGTCATTTCATCTCTTATAATTATTTGTCCTACTTTAGTGATAATTCTAACTTTTACTTTTTGATCAGGATTATTGATTTGGTCTTCTTCAGGAGAAATATTGTCTTCAATTTTTTTACTTCATTTGTCCTTTACGTTTTGCATAATATATAGTTCTTGTACTATTGCAGAACCATTTTCATCGATAGGTATTTTATAATCTTGTTTAAGTAATGAGTCTTTATATTCGCTTTCAGCCATTCTAGTGTCAGCTTCAATATTTTTCACATCATCTTTAAAATCTCATTGATTATACAATGAGCTATTTTTAATATCATCGAGAGATTTTCTTATTGTTCTAATTATATATTTTCATACAAAAACAGGTCATTCTAATCTACCATCAGGAGAAGTATAAATATTGAAAGGATCTTCTATAAATATATCTATATCCTTTTTTCTATTATCATAACCAACAAAAGTCCATGCTAACGTTTTAGTTAATGAATGGGTTAATAAGTCTTTTAGTTTATCTTTCAGGTGGTCTTCTTTATATACTGCTTGCAATAATGCTCATGAAACCTTTTTTTCTTCAGGAGTTATTCTTTGAGTTCTTGAACTAGTTGGATGCCATCTTGGATCATTTTTCAGGATCATATTTCTAACTCATCTAACTATCTTTCTAACTTTTCAAATAGTATATTCACTATCTGATGTTTTAGGTAAAGTAGTTAATTGTTTAGTAGTTGTATCATAAACAACTCTATGATTTCATTCATAAAAGTTTTCATTCACGAAACTTCTAATTTCCCATGTGCTTTTATAATCTTTTGATTCTAATAAAAAGTCATCAAACTTACTTATTATATCTTTATATGAGTCCTGTTTTGTGCTATTCATAGTATCCTATTTTATCAATTAAAGTTTTCAGTAGTTGGTTTACCTCATAACGCTCAATTATATAGATGGTTAGGATCTATTTTTACATTTCTTAAATCATCATCTGTCATTGTTCAGATGTCTTGGAATCTTTCATTTTGTCATACTTGAATCTTATTTTCAGGTTCTGAATCTTCCATTATATACTCTTGAAGATTATCTGCTTTAAGTAGTTTTGCAATATTTTCTAATGTATTTAATAATTTATACACGATAAATCATAATATTCAAACTATTAATACAATTGCTATTATTAATGCTATTTCCATTGTTCTAAATTTTTATACAACTAACAATATTCTTCCCTAGTATATCAGTCTAACAGGTTTTCTGTTTGCTGTTTTTCTTCATTTCATACTTTCAATTGTAATATATCTTTATTTCTCAAACTTTCAAGTCTTTCATCTGATAATTCATATTTTTCATCATATTCTAGAAGATTTGGTTCTACTAATATTCAATGATATCATATCATATCTGCCATTAGTAAATCATCATGATTTGGAGCTATGGCATTAGGTCTATTATTTTTATCATAAACATATGTAAGGATTTCTGAGTATAGGTCTGCAGTTATATTTATGGCTCATTTATATAAAGCTCATCTATATTGTCTTATCAATAAATCTTTACTTTTTTGTGTAGTTCTGAATCAATATTTAAATATTTGATTATCTTCTCATACCATTTTATCATTTCTTCTTTCTACGAGCATTCTTTCATGGAACCATGAATATTTTTTACATTCGTTTATAAAAGCTAGTCACACATTATTTTCAGGTAGAACATTTCATACATATTCTCATCCTAAGTCTTTATAGTTAAATAGCCAATCTAATTTTTTAGCTAGCATTTCTTCTCATACTTTTGCTTTATATGTAGCTACGATATTTCATTCGGTATTTCTAACTGATATAGCTGAGAAATCCCCTTTAACTCATCATTCTGCCATATCAACTGCGAATATTAGTTTATCTTGAGCTCTTTCATATATTTTCCATCATTCTATTTCTTTTATAGGTTTAACTATTCTATATTTTAATGCAGGATCGAATACTGTTACTCATGAAGACACGAATGCTCATTCGATTGTAGTAGGATTTTCTTGTTCGAATAATTTATGTCAATTTTCTCATAAAACTTCTGCATCATGGATTTTTGTTCTTCTCCATCTTAATTGTTCTAGAGTTAGATCATAATTTTCTTTAAGTTGAGCTTCTTCGGTATCTAAAAGCATTTCTTCTCACTCCTTTAACCTTTCTACATTTCTTTCTTCAATATACCATGGATAAAATAATAGTTTATAAGATCCATTACCATTTTTTGCTTGCATACAGGCATTATAGAATACATTTCATATACCATTCGCTGTGGTTTCTATTGTTATTCTAGTTTTTCTGAATTGGTCGATTGATAATTTTAGTTTTACTTGTTTTTCAGGATCAATAAATGCGAATTCTGATATATGTAATCTTGTTGGAGTTTGTCAACGCACATCAAGTCAGATTTTTAGTCTATTGTTTAATATTTTTCAGGATTGAGTTTTTGCGAATGCTAGTTCGTTTGCATTATCTGTAGATGGGATAGGCAATAATCCTTTAAATTCTGCAGGGATATGTTCATATACGAATCTAGCTTTTTGGAAGAATACATCTAGTAGGTCTTGTCTATGTGTAATAAATACATTATTTATATTCGTACCTCAAAATAGCACTTCATCGAGCATTACAATAATAAATAGAGTTGAAACTCAACCTTGTCTATATTTCAATATGATATCTCTAAAATTACTTCTACCATTCAATATTGCTCTTTGGATTGTATTTGGTCTAAATAATACAGTTTCTCAGTTTTCATCGACTATATAATATAGATTTTCTAATCTCCAAGCGAAATTACTGAATAATTTTCATATAATCTCTTGTTGTTTTGGATCTACTTTATTTATTTCAGAGTTGCTCATGGTGTTTGATTATTTTTAAACTATAGTCATATCAGAAAGCAAAAAAAGCCTTATGTCCTGGTCTTTTATGTAAAAAATCAATCCATTCTTTTTGTTCATCCGAACATTTGATTCAATCACTACTTAATGCTTTAAATTCTCAATCTAATTTTTTAGTTCTTGGTTTTTTGAGTTCTATATGTAAAGTTCTTCAGTTATGCATATATATTGTAAAATCAGGATATCCTTTTGCTAGTCACATCCTTTTTTTCTTTAATGCCTGGATCATGGCGACTTTTCATCAGATTCAGGATTCGTTTGGTGTATGTACGAATCTATATTTATTTAATTTGAGCCGACTACATAATCTTTCTGCATCATCATCTTCAAGCGATTTATTTTTTTTCTTAGGTGCATGAATGTCTACTTCATTGAAACGAGCTCACATTCTTGCTTTAAGTCCTGTTAATGCTCATTTCACAAGCATTTCTTGTTCAGATACAGCATTTACAGACAATCATAGAGCTTTCGCTTCTTCTATAGACATTCTAGTCATTATCTATTTCTTTTATTAAATAATATATAATAAATTCAATATTTTTCTTTTGCAAAATATGCATCATTTAAGTCTGTTGTTTGAGTATATTTAGCTAATCAATATCTACAAAAACATGATGTTATATACATTCATAGTAATATTCATAGTATAAATTCCATTTTATTTACTAGTTATTAAATAATATAAATATTTTGCAGGATAATCTAGATTGTTTAATATTTCTCACATCCTACTATTATCCCATTTTCAATACACGTCTAAATCTAATTGATGAATCCTATATTTATTAAACTTATACATAAATTCTTCTGTGAAAATAATTTCACGAACATTCATCATATCATGATAAATTAATCATTTATCTAAAAATCATATTTTATGTGCAACTTTTGTTAATAATTTTTGTTCTGACATTTTATTTCAGGTTAGTAAATATATTAATTAGATCAGGATTTATTTTTTCTCATTTAATTGCAATCATAGGACTTATATAAAAATCTCCCTGGTACTTTTTTATAATTTCCGATTCTATAAACTTCTTTTTAACCACACTCAACATTCATGGCTTTATTCATAATTCAGATAAAGTTTCAAACTTTACTCTATTCTCATAATCCAATGATTGTAATAATATTTCTAAATATCATATATATGTAATTCATAGATTTTTTATAATCCATTTCGTATATTCTTTCTCTCTAATCATTTTTTTATAAAATTTATTTAAATTACTTTTAACTTTAATATTTTTTTCCTTTATCTCAAATGCATTTGGATATATCTCAGATAATTCCTCAATATACTCTTTCTTAATTTCTATTTTTGGAATTTTTTTACTAGACATATATTTACATAAATCAGTTATTAATTTGTATAACAAGTATTCTATTATATTATAATAAAATTGCAAGATATTATAATTAAATCTAACCCCATTGTAAAAAAACTACAACCACATTGTAAAAAGTTTACAACCCCATTAGAATCCGAAAATGGACTTTTAAGCTTAAATACCCCCTAAACCCCGAAATCAATCCCTCTTTCTTTTCTATTAGGTATTATTGGTTAGTTCTTTATCCATATTTTTATACCACCCAAAACAGTCTAAATCTCATTCCTATAAATTAATCTTACATTACGATCTCCTCTCAAAATTTACAGGCGTTTAAATAACTGTGTATGTTTCGTATATAGGTGACTTAATTTTTTTGATATAGTTTTAGTAGGTGGTTGTAGTATCTTTGCAATTTTTTTTTGGCGAGAGGTTTGCAGAATTCAGATATTCATATCCTGGCTCGTTTTTTCGTGTGTTTGCCTGGTCTTGTGCCTGGCCTGTGTGCTTGTTTAGTGTGTAATGGCTTACCTAAGCGATAGTAAGGTACACATATGAACCGTTATGTGACCTGTTTGGCTTGTGGCTCAGCTTAGTTACCTTGTGGCCTGTCTTATTTGGCTCTAGCATTGGCTTACTGCAAGGGTGGTGGCTTACCCTAGCTTGTCACGACTTACCACTGCATTGACAAACTCGAGTCGTTGTTCAAACGATGTGAACAAGGCCTATTCCCAAACTACATTTTTTCTAGAAGTCAAG
>CAXBVF010000060.1:0-6585 GCA_963979005.1 uncultured Candidatus Altimarinota bacterium
TTATCCAAACAACATTTCCTCAATATCATCTACATAAATTCATTCTTCTTTTAATATTTCCAACTTATGTGCAACATGATCAATAGAATATGTAGAAGTTCCACCTCATTCAGTTATATCTCTTATCATATACTTGAGATTTGCTCTAGCTAATTCATTAGATAGTTTTTTCATTTCTATTTCTAATAAACTATGATCTATATTTTTTTCCTTTTTTAATTCCTGATATTCACTTTCTATTCTACTAATATCAAATGAATGACGATTAGAATGTGATTCTATTTCTTCTATTTTATTAGTTATATCTCTATTAAATATAATAACTCTGAAATCTAATACCTGTTTATCAAGTTCATCAACATTTACTCACTCACTTCTAGCTAAATCTATTTTTTTGTTTATAGAATCCAATTTATTGTGAGCTTGTTGTCAAGAGTATTGTGATAATTTAGCTATATCTGATAAAATTTCTTTCATTAAATCAATTGAATAATCAGAAATTTTTTCTAAATGTTGTATTTTTTCTTTTATCATAATTATTAATAATCTATCTAAAACTAATCTAATCTTTCATCTATTGCTGCTTTTAATCCTGAAATTTTTAATCTAACTATTTCTCTTTGAGCCTCTGAAAATCTTTTAAAAACTGGAGAATTAGCTGCATAATCTAGTAATTTTACAGATAATTGCTGTAGAGTTTGTCTTGGCATACTATCAAGTTTATCTCAAAGTTTAGTATTAAATTCTTTTTTATATTCTAGAATTAAATCTTCTTTCTCTTCTTCATTTTCTTCTTCTTCCTCTTCTGATACACCTTTGATATCATATCATTGACATACTCTATCTAATCTATCATAAAATGTTTCAATAAATTTTTGTGATTCTGTTAATTTGTATAATAGAGTTAACTTTTCCTTTTGTTTATCTAATATACTATCTTTTATTTCTAATTGTTTATCAAAGTATGCTTCACGAGTAGCATTTCTCAAAAAATCTACTGATGATATAGGATATTTAGACTGAGTACTAGAATATACAGTCGAATACAAATCAAGAGAATTATAATCCTCTTTTAACTCTTCTATTGATTCAGCTAAAGTTTCAATACTAGAAGAAGTAGTTGTAAAACTTATATCATTATTAGAATAAATAATAGTTTCAAATGCCTTTATTTCAGTTACGTCACTTAAATCATCGCAAGAACCTGATCATTCTAAATGATTAACTATTACATTATTATTTGCTATGATGAAATCATTTATCTTTCTAGAAGATACATCTCTCAATGATGGTTCATCTGCTACTACTCATGATAATTTAATATTTTCTGTACAATGCAAACTAGAAAAATATTTCACTCAATTTATAGTTGAATATATTGTTTCACAAGTTCTTCATGTACTAAGTCAATATGCAGTACTAAATAAAATAGAACTAAGAAGCAAAAATATAATCTTTTTCATAATAAAAATTTTTAAAAATAATTAATTATATCTTAACACAAAAATAAAAAGAATACAATTTTTTTTGTATTCTCTTATTGTTAAAATTCTCATCTGTCTTTCATAGCATCAAGAACCCTCTCCATAGCTACAATATATGCGGCATTTCTAAGATGTGTTTTAGTTTTTTCTGATTCTTTATACACATTAAGTGCAGCAAGTGTAATTTTATCATGTAATTTTGAATCAATTTCATCCTCATCCCAATAAAAGTTTGTATTATTTTGAACTTGTTCAAAATATGAAACCATTACTCATCATGCATTAGCTAAAATATCTGGAATAACAGTAATATCTTTTTTATATAATATTTCATCTGCTACTGGAGTAATAGGTCAATTTGCTAATTCTAATATAACAGTAGCTAAAATATTATCAGCATTTTCTTCTGTAATTTGATTTTCCAAAGCAGCAGGAATAAGTATATCGCATTCTTTTTCTAATATAGCTTGATTAGTTAATTGCTCAGCATCCATATATTCAGTTACAGATTTTCTAACTGATTTTAAATCTTGAATTTTATCTACAAATAATCATTTTGTATTATATATTCATCATTTAGAGTCTGATATTCAAACTAATATAGCTCATTTATCACAAAGTAGTTTTGCCATAGTTAATCAAGCATTTCATGCTCATTGAATAATTATTTTTTTTCATTTAAGTTCAATATTTTTTTCCTTAAGTATTTCTTCTAATACATAAACTCATCACTGTGCTGTTGATGCTCATCTACCTTTTGATCAACCAGAAGTTAATGGTTTTCAAGTGAAACTACCAGGAGAATATTTTCAAGCTAATTCCGAAAATTCATCCATCATCCATGACATAATTTGAGGAGTAGTATTCACATCTGGAGCTGGCACATCTTGATCAGGCCCTAAATATTTATACAAGGCTCTAACATATCACCTAGAAAGTCTTTCTAACTCTCATACTGATAATTCTTTTGGATTAACTATTACTCATCATTTTCATCATCCTAACGGAATATCAACTACAGCACATTTAAAAGTCATCCACATAGAAAGAGCTTTTACTTCTTCCCTATCAACATCTTGATGAAATCTTATTCATCATTTAAAAGGTCATCTTGCATCATTATGCTGAGATCTAAATCAAGTAAAAGTTTTAACTATTCAATCATCCATTCTAACTGGAATATTTACTTCTATTATTCTCTTTGGATGAGAAAGTAATTCATATTGATTTACATCATCTCTACAATTTCCATATAAATCACATGCTTGTCTTAATTGTTTTCTAGCATTTAAAAATGGATTTAATCTTTCTTTTATATTATCTGTCATGTTTATTTTATTATGTAATATTTTTAATTGTGTACTTAGATTCTAATCCCTCCCCCTTACGGGTGCTCCCTTTGGAAAAGGGAGAAATTTTTGTAGCATCCTTCCTTTTTCAAGGGAAGGAATTCAAGGATGGGTTCGAATAAAAGTACAGTTTTTATTTTGGTTGGTCTAATTTTCCTTCTCTAGCAACACTATATTCTCAAGTTTCTGAATTTAAATCATAAATATTAAATTCTGTATCTATATCAAAATCATCAGATCTAACTGCAAAATTCATACTTATAGATCATTCTGGAGAATAATTTCTATGAAATACATTTACAGGCCAACCAAGAATTCATGGTCAATCTAAAATAGTCTTTCAGTTTCTCTTTATTCACTCATAAGATATTTCAAATTTTTCAATTTTTCAATGTTCTTTAGTGTATAATTCTACATGTCTATTCCCGTTAAGAGTTATTAAATTATCCTCTTGATGAGGGTGCATATACCAGTAATCTCATTCTCAATCAATTGATCATGGCGATCTTGCTCATGACTCATGCTTAACTATGTCTACTCCATTAAATTCTTCAAAAAATGACATCACTTCAAAATCAACATTTTCTGTATGCCTTAATTGTTTAAAAGGGATTACATGGAAAAGTCATTCTACCATTTCACTTATTTGATCACATTTATTATGTATTGTTTTTTTCATTTATTCTAAATGTTAATAGTAAAATATATTATAATCTATTTTTTAAATAATGCTATATATTATCATATTAATTTTCATTAATTGACCATACATTTTTATTTTCAACATTATGATTTACCCAAGAAAACCACATTTCATAATATCAATTTAATATTTCTGGTCCTTTTTTCACATCTATAATTCATTTATTATAAGTAGCTTTATAAATATCAGATCAAATTTTTATCTCTCATGTTCATTCCTCTCTTAAATCTTTTAATAAAAAGGCTATACTCTCATCTCCATCATTAACTATATAAAATAATTCTTTTTTATTAAATCTGAAATCCACATTTGCTACTGGAAAATATAAATCATCTGATTCATCATAATCTCAATAAGGAACATATCAATAAGACCTAGAAAATCAAGTATCATCACTTAAAACAGATCATTTCGGAAAATTATTTTTGAATTCTTC
This sequence comes from uncultured Candidatus Altimarinota bacterium, assembly GCA_963979005.1. Lineage (GTDB taxonomy): Bacteria > Patescibacteriota > Gracilibacteria > BD1-5 > UBA6164 > UBA6164. The sequence continues at coordinate 3,973 of CAXBVF010000060.1, forward strand.
CAATGTCATTAAATTTGATTTTTCATATAGCAACTGAGTTCATAAATATGATCAAACTACTGATTCTCAAAGACTTTGAGACCATAGGCTTTCTGTTTTATTATCATACATCAATAAATTAGAATCAAATAACAATCATGAAACTCAAAATTCTAGTTCTACTCAATCAATTTCTCTATTGTATACAACGGCACTTCAACATAATGGACAAAATGTAACTGAAACCTTTTTATTTCAAATTGTATCATTTACTATTTCATGCCAAACAAGTATTTCATATGGATAAAATTTAGCCTCTCATCCTACTTCTACAGAAATTCATCTAGAATTATCTGTTAGAAAATCCATTTCTTTTTTTGCTTCATCTATATCTACAAACTTAGGATTGTTAATCGATGGTATTCCATCTTTACCAGGTCATCCACTAAGAATTCAATTAAAATCTATACTTATCTTGCTTGTATCTGTTTCAAGTCAAAATCTGAATAATTGTTGCTCACTTATTTCTTCTTCTATCTGAACCTTATCAAGTATTTGTTGTTCTATTTGTGTTATATCAAAATATCAACTATCTAATATTTTTGTTTCAATTTTTTTATCAAATCAAGATATAATAGCTATTCACACAAGTAATATAATTATTCATAATATTTTTTTAAATATACCATTTGGAGAACTAGCCCATTTCATTTTTTTAATAAATTGTTGTCATAAAAGTGCTATTAACAATAAAACAAATCATAATCAAAGTACATAAGCAAATAAGTTAATTAATCATGTCAAAAAACTTACTGGTAATATAACAGCTAATATTACTGCATAAGTAGGACTACAACTAGAAAATACGGGTCACAAAGACATACCTACTAATATACTTCAAGTTATTCATTTTTTTTGAGAGGATTCACCCAAACTATGATTAGATTTAGACATAAAACCCAGCTTTGTAGAAAGATTTTTCCATATATTTGGAAAAATAGTAATTACTCAAAAAAGTATAAGTATAACTCAACTAAAAAGTTTCCAAACAATTGGGTCTACTCATATAAAAAGTGTAGTAGCTTTAAGTAAAAGAGAAAATATAATTATAGAAACCGATAGTGCTGCTATAATAATATAAGGTCTCCATTTATCTTTTGAGTCTTCGACAGATGCTCCAAGTATTACTGGTAAGAGCGGTAATACACATGGTGCTAATATTGTCAATACTCATGCAAAAAATGAAACTAATAATAATGCCATAATATTTAAGTTAATATGTAAATATGTTCATAGTATAACAATTTATCTTAAACTATTCTTAATTTTATTCAAATAATTCTAAGTATTTTTCATATTGTGTTCATTTTAACTCCTCTTTTGGGATAAAATTTAGAGAAGCTGAATTAACACAGTACCTTAATCATCATTTATCTGATGGTCCATCTTCAAATATATGTCATAGATGAGAATTAACCGTTCTTACTTCAGTTCTAGTCATAAAAAATCATTTATCTACTTCTTCTTGTACAAGATTCTTATCAATTGGTTTTGTAAAACTTGGCCATCCCGTACCTGAGACGAATTTATCGTTAGAAGAAAAAAGTGGAATTCAATCTACTATATCAACATATATTCATTCTGCTTTATTATCCCAATATTCATTATCAAAAGGTGGTTCAGTTCCTGATTTTTGAGTTACTTTATACTGCAATGGTGTCAGTCTAGATTTTAATTCTGTATCTGATTCAGATCCTGAATTACTTGATTTTAATTCTTCAATTCTTTCACTCCAATAGTCATCTATAAAATCTCATCTTCATGATCATTTTTTATATGTTTTATATCTCAGACTAGATTTTTTATAATAATCTTGATGATATTCTTCTGCCTCAAAAAAGTTAGGAAAAGCCAGTATTTTTGTAGCAATAGCTTTATCAAATTTTCATGATGACTCTAATGATTGTTTAGATTTCTCTAAAATATTTTTTTCTATATCATTTTTATAATACATAGCTGTAGTATATTGGAATCATTTATCAGAAAATTGTCATTCTGGATCAGTAGGATCAATCTGTGTCCAAAACAGTTCAGTTAACATTTCAAAACTTATAATACTTGGATCATAAATAATTTTTACTCATTCCCTATGTTCAGTATTTCAAGTTGAAACTTGTTCGTAAGTAGCAGTTTCTTCTGTTCATCATATATATCATGCTAAAGCTTCAACGACTCATTCCTGAGCTTCAAAAATTCCCTCCATACACCAAAAACACCCTCCTGCAAAATATGCATTTTCTAAATTTTCCATGTTTATATTTTTAGTTTTTAAAATTTCTTTATTATCTTGATTAAAATAAATAAAGCTTCAAAGCGCTATTAATATTAAAACTATTGTTATAAGTATTTTCATAATATTTAGGTTAAAAAAAGATAGTTTAATGATATAAAACTATCTTAAACTATCCTTAATTATATTAATATTTTACATTAAAACCATCTTTTAAAATATTAATTTATTAAAATCACTTTTTCTTTAAGTATTTTGCTAATCATAGAGATGAAATAAATACTAATATAGATATAATTATCATTTTATAATCAAAACTTATTTGTGAAAAATCAAATGTTCAG
>CAXBVF010000061.1:0-6507 GCA_963979005.1 uncultured Candidatus Altimarinota bacterium
TGTTTTAACATTAACCATTACTAACAAATGGGAAAAGAAAATACTGAAAAGTCAGGAGCAGAACCTGAAGTTATTGATATGGATCAGAAATGATTAGACATATTAAACGAATTGGAGTGAAAAGAGCCAAACGTAGATCCTGAAAAGGAACCTACTAAGGAACCTGTAAAAGGTGCGAATGCTAAGGAACCATCAAAAGAAGATGTAAAAAAAGAAGCATGAAAAGAACTAGACACTCCAAAGGAAGATGAATTAAAAATTCCACGTTCTAGACTTAATAAAGAAATTGAGAAAAAGAATGCAGTCCAAAGTAAATATGATAAATTATTAGAGAAAATTAAGACTGAAGAAGATAGAGTGAACTCTTTGTCAGATGATGAGAAAGAAGAACAATCTAACCTTCAAAAGCTTTGAATGGATACTAAGTTATCTAAATTACAAGATAAACTTGAAGATATGGAAGATGATATGTCTGATAAAGACAGTCAGATAAAAGAACTTCAAGAAACTATTAATAAAGCAGAAACATGAAGTCTTTCTAAAAGAATTGCTGAATTAACTGCTGAAATGGATTGAAAAGATTGATTACCAAAATTCGATATTAAAGAATTGTTAGAATTTTCAAAAGAAAAAAACTTCCTACCAAAAGATCCAATTGAATTATATAATTTTAAGTATCAAGCTGAAATTTATGCTAAAAAGTATGAAAAAGCTGGTACTGAAGTAGATAAAGGAAACAAAGGCAACTTTGAGCCTACTAAAAGAAATCCGACTTTCGCTAATGGGGATGAAGATTTTGAAGCATCTGCTAAAGAAATTTTAGATTCAATTGGGCAAACAACATAATCTTATATTTATAATAATCTTATTATGATCACAATTGCTCAAATATCGGCTTTGTTAGAAAAATTAATATTGCCAACAATTCAAGACCAACTATTCAATAAAACTGTATTATTAAAATACTTTAAAAAGAATATGGATGGTGTCACATTTAACAACGATAAAATCTATATCACTGCATTGACTTCAGGTCACTCATGAGTAGGTTTTACAGGTGCTACAGGTGCTATTACTACAGGTAAATCTACTGATCAACAAATGGTAGTTTCTGCTAAGTATGGTTATGGTTCTCATATTATATGGGATTCTGCTATCCAAACTGCAAAAGGTAAACCAGGTTCGTTAGTAAGTTTAGTTAAAAAATTAGGTAGAGATTTAGAGATGGAATTCAAAAAATCTTTAAACAGACAATTATTTTGAGATGGTAAAGGTACTCTAACTCTTATAGATGGAGCTGGTGTTGCTACTGCTACTCAAACTGTTGATTCTACTAGATTCTTAAGAGTTGGACAAGTTCTTGAAGTTGGTACTACAGCTGAAATTGAAGCTGGTACTGCTGATGAAGTTACTGTTGCTACTATAAACTCTGCTACTTCTGTTACATTTACAGGAGCTGTTACTACTGCAGATAACGATGTAATTATCACAAAAGGTGCTTACAATACTACAGATTCTCAATATGAAGAATTAGATGGTCTTAGTAATCTTGTATCAAATGAAACAGTGGACGCAGGTTCAAGTTTTCAAGGGATAGTTAGAGCTACTAATGATTGGACAAATTCTTACGTTGATGCTACTTCTGCAGTATTAACTGAAGCTCAAATCATAGACTTAGTTGCTGATGTTGCAGAATTCGGTGATCCTGATTTAATCATGACTACTGTAACTCTACAAAACAAATACTCAAGCCTATTAGCTTCTCAAAAAAGATTCATGAATACTGTGGATCTAAAAGGATGATTTAAAGGTCTAGAAGTTTCAGTTGGATCACAACCAATTCCTATGGTTTCTGATTACGACTGTCCTGCTGGAAACTTATTTGTATTAGATACAAGTTCATTCTCACTAGCTGAATTGAATAAACTTCAATATTTAGCTGATGGTTCAGGTTCTATCATGACTAATGTTTATGATACAAATGGTGCTAGAATCCCTGCATTTCAAACTACAATGAAATTCTATGGTAATTTGGTCTGCACAAATCCGAGAGCTAATGGTAAGCTTACCAATAAAACAGCTAGCTAGCCCTAGGCAGTTTTCAAAATAAATAGTTGCTATTAAATTATATATAAATATAATCAAATTGCTTAGTTTAAATGTTCGCCTATTTTAACTAACATTTGACTCGGTACTAGCGAACAGCCTATTCAAGTGTTAGTTTAAGTAGAAATACTATGCAAGAAATATGGAAAGATATAGATTGATACGAATGAAAGTATCAAATAAGTAATTTAGGAAAAGTAAAAAGTTTTAAAGATACTAAGGTTAAAATATTAGTGGCTAGCGAAGAAAGATGATGATATCTTAAGGTTAACTTATCTAAATGAGATAAAATAAAACAATTTAAAGTACATAGATTAGTTTTACAATATTTTGCAAAAACTCCTAAATTAGAGTGTAATCATAAAAACTGAGTAAGATGAGATAACAGGATAAAAAACTTAGAATGGGTAACAAGAAGTGAAAATGAAAGACATAAATATGATGTTTTATGATATAAATGACCTAATAAATGAAAAACTTGAAAATTAAGTAATTGTAGTATAAAGGTAGACCAATATACTAAAACTTGAAAATTCATAAAGACTTGGGAAAGTATGTCAAATGTTTATAGGGATTTAAATATATATTCATCTGAAATATCTAAAGTATGTAGATGAAAAAGAAAAACAACTTGATGATTTATATGGAAATATAACCAAACCTAAAATGCCTAAAAGAATATCTAACAAAGAGCGTATTAAGAGAATAGAAGAACATAATAGAAAAAATGAGATTAAGATAAGCAAACAGCACGAAAAAGAATTAATAGAAATTACAAAGACGTATATAAAATATTGTAAAAAGATTAATAAAGATTATACTAAAACAAATACTTTAATTACTAAATAATATTATTATGAGTGTTGAAATAGAACAATTAGTTGAAATGAGAATAGCTCTAAAGAAAACTGAAGCTATTTTAAAAGAAAACGAAAAGAAAAATAAAGAATTAGAAGCTTTAAATAAGAATTTCGTTTCTACAAATAAAAGACTTGAAAATGATATTACTGTCCAAGTAGATAGACTAGATCAAGCTAAAATTGATAACGAAGAACTGAGAAAAGAAAAAGAAGGTATTTTATCTCAATTTGCTGAAGATAATGAAAAAAATTATAAAGAATTAAGAAAAAAAGAAGAAAAAGTTGCAAATGAAACTCAACAAAATGCTCTTAGATTAATCGAAATTGAAAAAAGAGAATCTAAGTTAATGAATAAAGAAAATTCAAATACAGCTATTTTGGATGAAGCTAAAAATATGCAAAATGAAGCTAAACTAGAAACTAAAAGATGAATCTTCCAAGAATCTAGAATTAAAGCTGAAAACGATAAAGCAGAACTATTAAAAACTCAAGTTGCTGAAAAAACAGAAGCATTAAAAGAAATAGAAAAAGAAATCAATGATAAAAAAATAGCTGTTTCAAATAAAGAATTAGAACTATTAGAATCAATTCAAACTAACCAAACTTTAGTTGCAGAAATGAATAGCCTAAAAACTACAAATGCAGTAGCAACTGAAAGATTAGAAAAATTAAATGCATTATTTAATGAGTTTAAATGATATGTTACTGAAAACTCTAATGTTACAATTGAACAATTAGAAGCATTTATATCAGATACAGAAGCACAAGAAGAACCTGCAGTATGAATAGAAGCTTTGGATGAAATAATTGAAGAAATGGATACTCCTGAAGAAACTAAAGATACAGTTGAACTTTCTGAAATGAGTTATAATGATTTAGTTAAAGAAGTTAAAGCAAGAGATATAAAACTTCCTCAAAATGCTAAAAAAGAAACTCTTATAGATTTATTATCTAAATAATAGATTATGACAACTAGGGATGATAAAGAATACAATAAATTTGATTTAGATAGCTGAGATGTTAATCTTACGATAGCAGAAGGCAGTCATCCAGCCTCTGCTGTTTTAGTATGAGATATAGATGACTTAGAAGCAAATAAATTTACACCTGCATGAAGTGTAAGAATAATTACTACTTTCTAAAAAAAAATTATGTTACAAGATGAATTTAATGTACTATCAAGGGATGATTTAGAGCAATTAAAATTTGTACTAGATTCTAACTGAGATGTGGCAATTAGAATATTATGATCATGATGATGAGTTACTACGTTTTTGTGACTTTCTGATACTGAATCACCTTATTCATGAGCCTGAAACATTCTTCAGATAAATGCTACTAACAATTGAGTTGAATATTGATTAACAGTTGAAACAGCAGTACCTGTTTGAGCTCTTTTTACTGATACAACTTATTCAGTATGAAATGGTTGATTAACAGAAATTAACTTTACTTCAGCTTTAGATACGATTTTATCAAATCAAAGTTGAATTAATACATGAGATCAAGATTTAAGTGGTTATCAATTAATTTCTGAAAAATGAGTAGCAAATTGATATGTGCCATTAGGATCAGACTCTAAAATATCAAATACATATATTCCTGATTTATCTATATCAGAATATATATGAGATTTTTTAGATTTAGCTACAGCATTAGCTAATGCGTCAGTACAAACTAGTCAAAGATGAGATTGGTTTACAGTTCAAACAGATTGAGGATTAACATATATAGTTATATCAGATAGTCCTACAATTGCATGAGATGTTAAACAATTAGCAACTCCAACATGAGCAGTAAGTTCAGTATCTTGAAAAACATGAATTGTTACTCTTGATAGTTCGGATGTATGACTTTGAAATGTAGAAAATACAGCATTATCTACATGGGCTTGAAGTTCAAATATAACAACATTATGAACAATTGCTTCATGAACTTGGAATTGAACTGCATTAAATTTATCTTGATCATATATTACATGAAATCTTCCAATAGCTAATTTAGGATCATGAACATGAGCTACTTCATCTACTTTTTGGAGATGAGATGGAACTTGGGCTTCTATTGTAGCAGGAAATAGTTTTGCAGATAATACATTTAATATATTTAATAATGTTGACATAACTAAAATTATAGACCTAGATTTATCATCTATTACAACATGAAATACTAGAACATATATAATGCCAGATAAAAATGGTACAATTGCATTATTAGATGATGTTTCTACATGAGCTTTAGCTTCATGGGGATCTTGAACAACATACTCATTACTTAATATAGTTTCTGAACAATGAGGATTATATACATCTAAAGTAAATAGTAATTTAAATAATTCTCCATCTATTCCATCTTCTATTACAGAAGATTCAGCATTATATAAAAAAGTTAGTACATTAAATGTAACAGATATAGAAAATAGCTTATTTTCTATAGTTATATCAAGTGATTGATTGCATTTATATGGTATATGAAATGGATCTGATAGTTTTTTCCAATATGATTTAGCAATAGCTTATGATTTAAGTACTGCAGAATATATAGCTTCATTCAGTTATTCTGCACAATCTTTAAATGTGCAACAGGTAACAATAAGTACAGATTGAACAGAAATATATTTTGTTGATATTACATCAGATGATGTATTCCAATATACAATGTCTACAGCTTATGATATAACTACTTGTTCATTTACTTGACAATATGCTATTACTGAAGACTCTATACCAACTTGAATTACATTTTGAGATAATTGAACTAAAATGTATATAGCTTGAACTGCAACTGATGTAATTTATCAATATACATTATCAACTCCTTGGCTTGTAAGTTCAGCATCTTATAGTAGTAAATCTAAATTAGTATCTGCACAAGATACAACTCCAAATTCAATAGCTATAAGTTGAGATTGAGAATATATGTATATGTGATGAAGCACTAGTGATTCAATACATCAATATAAATTGTCTACATTATGGGATATATCAACAGCAGTTGTTACATGATTTTTATTACCCGTTGCAGAATGATGATATTTATCTATATCTAATTGAGATAATATATCAAATATATATAATTTATATAGATCAACAGATGATATTTATCAATATCAATTTACGAATAGTAATTGGAAAAAAATATCTATTTAATATATAACTATGGAAAGAGAAGCCTTAGTATCAATATATGAAAGATTAAAAATAAGTCCTATTTGAAAAAATAAATGGGTATTATTAGAAGATTTTACATATTATATAATTACTAAATGAGAATGACCTACTATAAATATTCCTAAGTGATTTATATTTAACTGAGCTTCTATTCCTAGATTATTTTATATTATAGGTACTCCTATGGCTACAGATACATTAATCGGTGCCGTTATCCATGATTATCTATATTCTACTAAGACAAAAGAAAGAGTTGATTGTGATGATTTATTTTACAATATCATGAAATTGTGTAAAGTGTTTATATTAAAGAGAGTTATATATTATCTTTGAGTAAGGATCTGATGATGGGTAGTTTGGAAAGGATATAA
>CAXBVF010000062.1:0-6370 GCA_963979005.1 uncultured Candidatus Altimarinota bacterium
TATAATTAATATGTTTATGAAATTTTGAAGACTACTATGACTTATTCCATGAATAAATACTAGTGTTCCTGAGCAAACTAATGTATCAAGAGATGAAAAGACTATCAAAAAAGTTGGTTTTGTTTTGTCATTAGAACAACAAGCTGAAAAAACAAAGAAATGGAATAAAAGAATTAATGCTGATTTAGTAGAATTGGAAAATTATATCAATGGTCATAATAAGTTTGATCAGGCAAAAATCTATATTAGAAATGCTCAAGATTCTATTCAATATGCTTCGGATGATGTCTCTAGTTCGGATACAAAATGATTTCATGATAAATTATGTACTTTAGTTCCTAAGGCATGTAAAAAATGAATTGAGATTCATTTATCTAATTTAGATAAATATATTGATTGAACTATGACTCATATAGATACTGAATACATTGCGCAAGCAGAGTATGCATTAGATTATTGATACAATATGTTAGGTTCAGTCTCTCAAATTATTGATACTACTGAATTTAAACAATTTTTAGATGAATCAAAAATAAAATTTGAAACTCTAAAAGAAAATGCTTATTCTATGCTAATAAGTAAAAAAATTATAGAAATAAAGAGTTATATTGATTGAAAAGATAATTGATTAGATGTAGTAAGATTAATAGCAGATATATTTTTATCAATTGAAGCTACAAAAACTTTATATAAGGATTTTCTCTGAAAACAAGCACATGATAATTTAAGAAAACTTATGCTACCTGCTTGTATAGTTTTAATAAACACTAAGCTAGATAATCTAACCAGACATATTGAAAATTCATCAGATGATACAGATAATCATTACATAGAAGAGTTAGAATGAGCATTAAATTATTGAAAAACATTATCAAGAGGAATTTCTTCATTTTTTAATATAGAGCAATTTTTAGATTTTATAGATGAAGTAGAAACTAAATTTAAGATAATTAAAGAGAATTTAAACAATGAAGCTGAAAAAAGTTAATGAAAAAACTATAGTATAATAAAAAAGAACTAAATTATATTTAGTTCTTTTTTTGTTTATTGAATTATGCTCTATTATATTTTACTATAAATACTAATCATCCTAGAAACAGAGATAATAGTAATAAAATTATCATTTCTGGACCTGTTTTTACCTTTGTAGCATCAGATAATGATCATTCATATATTTCTCAACTAGCAGTTTTTGCAATAGCTTTAACGGCAAAATATTCATATTCAGTCTCATCACCTACAATTTCTATTTCAAATTTTGCAGTTTCCACATTTTCAACTAATTCTAATTCTCAGTCACTTGCTTTTTTATATACATTATATCACTCAATATCCTCTATTTCATTCCAGGTAAGTATAGATTTAGATTTTAATTCTACTACCTTTAATCACGTAATTTTTAATTTATCAGTTTCCTCCTCAATTATAGGATTATCTTCTTGAACAGCTACTACTCATGTTCAAGTTTCATCAGCTACAAGCAAGACAACTTCATTTACTGTAATATTTGCAGCTCATAATTCAGTTTTTTCATGTCATAATTCGTCCTTTATTTTTAGATCAATTTTATATGTTCATGGTTCTTTTGGAGCATATGCCTTTACTTTATATACTCATGCATCAGTTTCTTCTAATAATATTAATACATCATTTAGTACTATACTAACCTCATCTAAACCAGGATTTGCAATTATTTCTATTTCAAAACTACTTTCTGCTTCAATTTCTTCAGGACTAATTCAGACATTTTTTATATTTAAACTATCTAATTCAACTTTTAAGCTAACTTCATTAGATTCTCAAACTACATTCAAATCTGCATCTAATACTTGAGCTTTTATCTTGTTTTCACCATCATTTAAGTCTTCTACTATTTTCTCAAATATTCAGTCATTATTACTTGTAGTTGAAAATTCTTTAGTTCAATTTAATATTATATTAACTTTATGATTTTTTGTAGTTGTTCATGAAACTCAGATAGAATCATCTCAGATAGTAAGTCCACTTTCCGGAGATATAATTGATATATCTATATTCGTTATAATGCTCTCTTTATCTATATCTGTTTCAGCTATTCAGAAAACTGTATCATCATTTAAATCATATATATGTATATTTTGTAATCATGAATTTTTAAATTTTACTGAATTTTCAAATTTAATCCTTCATTGATCAGATGCTGAAAAAGTATAAGTATTTTCTTCTAAAGCACTTGGTAATTCTGCCTCAGGATCACTTTCAGAAAATATAAGTATAGTTCCCTCATAATCTAGAACAGTAGTATTATTTTTATCAACAGCCTCTATAGTAAGATCAAGAGATTCTCAAATCTTTGCTGTATCCTGATTGAATTCGACCTCAAAATGGTCAATTCATGCAGCGAATACTCAAGCGTATGAGCACAGGCTAGAAGCTAAAAATGTAAGTATAAGTTTTGTAGTTAGTTTCATAATTTATATATAAAAATTAAATTATGTATCTATTTTACATAAAATTGTCTATTTTGAAACCATTTTTTATATTTGAGCTTTACAAAAACAGCTTTTATATTGTAACTATGTTAATATCCTTATTTTCAGGTTTTGTAATTGAAGTTATAAATGTCTGATAATACTCTATTTTTTGTAATAACATATCTTTATGACTATTATCTAATTCACTAAGTAGATCATCAATTATCAATATAGGCCTAGCGCCAGTCATTTTTTCTATAAATACTCATTCTAATAGCTTTAACCATAATATTATACTTTTGGTTTCTCATCTGGATGCAAAATGTGCAAGAGGGGAAGAATCAATTAATATTTCAAAATCATCTACATGAGGTCAAATAGCAGTTTTTCATAGTATAATATCTCTATCAAGATTTTTATCTAAGTATTTTTTTAAATCACTTTCTGTAGAATTTTCATCTACTTTTGAAATATAGTCAAATTCTATATCTTTTATTTTTCATGAAAAATATTCCAAACTAGAGTCCATTGATATTTTAAAAAAATTAACTATTTTAAACCTATATTTATATATTTCTGTAGCAGATTCTATAAATCTATTATTCCAAAAATCTATCTCAGATTTTTCACATTTTCATTCATTTATGTTTTTTAGAGCTTTATTTCTTTGTTTTACTATTTTTTTGTACTCAGAAAATAGTTTTTCATAAACAGGGAAAGAACTTTTTAATAAAGAGTCTAAAAAATCTCTCCTAAGACTAGGAGATAAATACATCATATTCATGATAATTGGAGAAAAAACAACACATTTGTGTGTTAATAAGCTGAATTTTTGTTTTGAAATTTTATTATTATTAAACATATAACTTCTTTTTTTCTTTTCTTTTATATATGTAAAAGAAAGTTTAGTTCAATCATTATTTATATATTCTATAAAAAAATAATCCTCTCACTTTTTAACTAACTCATCTAGGCTTAGTCAAGTAATAGAATTATTTCATAAGATACAAATAGATTCTAGTATATTAGTTTTTCATATACCGTTTTTTCAGATAATAAAGTTTTCCTTTTCAAGAGAATTCAGTTTTAATTCATCAAAATTTCTAAAATTTATTAATTTAATCTCTTTTATCATAATAACTATATTATTTCATTATATTTGTGATAGCTATCTGATCAGCTATTACTTTTTGATTAGAACATGCTAATAATTCTTCTCTAGATATTGTTTTTTCAACTATTTCATCTTCTCTAAGTGTATTTTTAGTATCTATCACTGAAACAGTAGGTTTTACTCAGCTAGTATCTACTTCATTTAAAAGTTCGATATAATTTAAGATATTATTTACATCTCAAGTAATTTTTTTGTTATCTACATTTATCTTACTTAACATTTTTGATAATTTTTCAATTTGTTCTTGTGTTACGCTCATTTATTAATATTATTAATTTAAATTTCTTTCCTTATAATATATTTTTAAATTAAAAAAAATCAAGTATGTGATTAAAAGAAATATTAAAAAAGAATTTTTCGGAAGATAAAAAAATAAGTTTAGAAAGATCTAAAGCTGCAAAATTTGTATTTATAATATCTGCTCTTGTCTTTTTTATGACTTTTTATTTTGTGTGAGCAAATTTTTATACAGAAATTACATCAAAAATATTAAGCATTTCATATATAGTTTTAGTTATATCACTTGTTTTATTTGCTTATTTATTTATAAGAAAATCATTAAGTTGAAAAGTGCCAAGTGTTGTATTCTTTCTAATTTTTATACTACTTTGAGCAGTTTTAGCTTTTTTGTTATTACCAGTTATTGTAGATGGATGAATTAATTCTATTTTATGATTACTTAACTTTTATTACTAAATATTAGATCATGTTTAAAAAAATATTTATATTGATATTTACATTATTTTTTGTAGTTTCATGTTGAGATGATGAAGCAACAACTTCTACTACAGGATTAATAAAAAAGGAAACTGAGACTTTATCTATTGCGATTCCTAGTAATTGGGAGGTCATTGAAGACAAAGAAAATATCTTACCAAAAGCGAAAGAATGAGAAATAGAATTAGCAGTAGCCTCAAAAAGCATTGTTAATTGATTTGCTAATAATCTACTTATCTTATCTGATAATTTAGATACTTTCACTAGCTCAAAAGACTATTCAATGCTTAATAATGTCTGAGCCTCAACAGATTATTTAGACTACACAAAACTAGAAACAAAAGATTTTCAATTTCTGGATGAAGAATTAAGTATAATTTACATATTTGAGGCTAAATATAATCTAGATACCCCAAAAATAAAATTTCTACAAACTGCTCGTGTTTGTAATCAAAACAAAGCATTTTTCTTTACTATTGCACTCCCAACAACTATAAAAGACACAACGAAATATGAATATTTGTTATCAACTTTTGAATGTAAATAATGAAAAAAGTAATTTCTATTTGAAATTACTTTTTTTTCCTTTATAATCCTGATACATTAAATTAATGGTGTTATGATAGAGTGGACGACGAGGTAAATATTTAGAGATGAGAAGCGATGAATAAGAGCTTAGAAATCCTTAATATTCCGAGAAGGGCGAGAGAGTATGTAACGAAGTGGAAGCGAATGACGCGGATATACAGCTAATTTAATTACAAAATTTTTGGTGCCATGGTAGAGTGGTTATACAGCGGTCTGCAACACCGTATACACGAGTTCGAGCCTCGTTGGCACCTCCAAATTAAAATTAAGCATAAAACGGTTATTTATAGCCGTTTTTATTGTGTGAAAAGTTCGATTAAATTTGAAGATTTTTTTGTGGTTTTTAAGTTTTATTTTAAAATAGGGAAGAAAGTAGTTCGAGCCCTGTTGCCTATAAAAATTATCTTTTTTAAATTCATGATAAATTGATACAATATACTTTAATTATTTACTTTAAATAGAAGTTAATGTCAGACTTTAGAAATACAAAACTTGAAATAAGTTTAAATGATAAAATTACAGAAGAAAATCTATTCTGAAAAGATTATAGTTTAGAACTTCATAATGATTTTATACAAAATAAAGAGGATAAAAAACATAATATTTCAAGTCACACAAAATGGTTTAGATGAAAAATAAAATTAAATCATAAAAAGGAAAATATTGAAATTTTAAACAAGTGGAAATTTTGTATGGTAGATTATTGAATGAATGTTTGAACTGAAATAAACTGAGTTAGACCATCTATAATTTTTAAAGCAAACTCATATTTACAGTGAGAAGATATTATTGTAATTCCTATAACTTCTTATAAAAATTGAGAAAATGATAATAAATCTATAGATAAATTTGATATTGAGTTAATTCCTAATAATGATAATAATCTTAAAAATAAATCATTAATTAAGATAAGGCAATTAAAGTGCATTTCAAAGAAAAGGATTAAATCAAGAAAATGAAGTGATAAATTAAATATTTTTTGAGAAATTAAAAATATTGAGTTACAAGAACAAATAAAAACTAATGTAAGAACAATGTTTTGAATATAAAAAATTCCCCTTAACTCCGAAGAGAAGGGGGTCTGTGTCTAGGACACTACATCTAAGTAACTTCATTATATCATTTTTTTATTATTTTCCAAATTTAAATAATTATCTCATCCAGAATCTTCCTTAAAGTTCAATAATCACGACATAAGGCACCTCCAAATAAAATTAAAGATAAAAGCGGCTATAAGCTGGTTTTATTGTGTAAAACTTAAATTAATTTTAATCTAATATTTACTTATATATAAGAAAGTAATTTAATTAAATCAGTAAAAACAATAATCTTGACAAATACTATGATATATATATAATTTATTTTAAATATATATTAAATACCTAATTATGCAAAATTATACTAGAAGAGAACTTCCTCATATTAAAGCAAAACAAAT
>CAXBVF010000063.1:0-6336 GCA_963979005.1 uncultured Candidatus Altimarinota bacterium
AAAAACTTTATGTAAGGGGCTCACTTTGATGTTTAAGTGCGAAAAAGCCTAGAAAGATAATATGATTAAGGAAAACTTATGTTTGTTCCAAATGTGGATTTCAATCACTTGGCTATGATGAGTGGTAGTTTTAATTATACACTTTATTCACTTTGTTCACAACAGGGGTTTGAAAGGGGATTAGAGGGGATAAGAATTGGCAGAGAAGTTTACTTCTGCCTTTCTTTTCCTAATTCCCTTTCGTTTTGTGTGAATGAAGTGAACTTGGTGTATAAGTAATATTGACATACTATTTTAACTTTTATTTAACATAAAAGAAGCTAATATGATTGATTATACAAAGATATTACTTATTATATATGCAAGATTTTAATACTTAAATTAATCTGAATGAAAATTAATGAAACAATTTTTGATACACTATCAGTTATATGAATTGAAAAATTACATTCGCAAATGATATCTTGGATTATTGAAACTTTATATAAAAATTGAGAATATGATGAAATTAGCTTTATATTAAGAGAACTATTCAAATTTAAATGAGAATTAAAGTATTCTAATTTTTTGGTAGGTACTGAAATAAAGAACATAGATGTATATATTGAAGTTGATTCAAGAATTTTTATTATAGAAAATAAGATTAAATCATCTGAACATTCTAATCAAACTTCAAAATATATAGAAAAATTAAAAATAGAGAAAGAAAGTATTAGTATATTTCCTTGTTTCTTAACTCTAATATGAGAGAAAGCAATAAATAATAATTGGAAAAATGTATCTTATTTAGATCTAGAAAATATATTTAACAGTATTAATAAAAAATCTTTTGATAATAGCAGAATAGTATTTGAATATTATTTAAAAACATTAAAAAATATAAATAACACGTTTAGTGACTTTATTAGTAATCATACTAAATATTTACATGTTTTTAATGATTGAGGTAAAACTAAATATTCAAAGTTAAATGAAATTTATAATAAAACTGTTAATAATTCAATTTATATAAAAAAGTATCAATTGGAGACAATATTTCAGAAAGCTTTCTTACATAAAATTGTAAAGAAATTAAATTTAACCGAAAATAATTCCTATCATATATCTGAAACACATTGAATGTGAATTATTCAAATTTCATTTAATATTCCTATAAAAAGAAATTGAGACAAGGAATATTCTTATTGATTTCAGCTTCAATGAAATACAATAAAATTTAATCTATCAAATGATGATTACAGTAATTCTAGATCAACAGAAATTAATGACAAATTAATAGAAGAATTTTTATTCTTTTTCAATACATCAATTGAATGAAATAAATATAATATAGAATGAGAAGAGTTTGGATTAAATCCAATTAAAACTAAGGCATATATTTCATTATCTAAAAAAATATGAGAAGATCTATATCTTAAAAGTGTTAAGGAAATATCCTCTTTCCTAAATAAGTATTTAGATTTTTTAAATAAACAATGATTAAATAATATTAATAAAAAATAATATGAAAAAAGTTGCATTATATCTTAGAGTATCTACAGAAGAACAAGTTATAAACTGATATGGTTTAGATATTCAAAAAGAATCATTATTAAATTATGCTAAAATTCATTGATTTCAAATAGATGAAAATCATATATTTGTGGATGAGTGAAAAAGCTGAGCTGATAAAAAAGACAGACCAGCTTTAAAGAGACTATTAGAATCTGCAAAAAATAAAGAATTTGAAATAGTTCTTGTTTGGAAAGTAGATAGATTTTTTAGAAAAGTACTATTTTTACTTGAATGAGTTGAAGCTTTAGAATCATTATGAGTTTGATTCACTTCTGTTACTCAACCTTTTGATACTACTCAACCATTTTGAAAAATGATGCTTCAAATGATGTGAGTTATTGCAGAACTAGAAAGGGAATTAATAAAGGAAAGAACTTTTAATTGAATACTTGCTAGTATGAGAGATTGAAAATGGGGAAGATGAAATGCTCCATTTTGATATAGAAGAGGTAAAGAATGATTTTTAGAAATACAAGAAGATGAAGCAGATGTAATTAAAATTATATTTTCAATGCTTAATGTTGATTGATTTAATGTTAATCAAATAAGAGATAAATTAACTTCAATGAATATTGAAACAGCTTGAAGTAGATGATGATTATGAGTAAATAGAAAAAAGAATATAAAAAATAAAAATTTATGGCAATGATCTACTGTTCATAAAATATTAAGAAATGAAGCTTATAAATGAGTTTTAATACAAAATAGGTTTAAAGCTGATAAAATAACTAAAAAAAGAGTAGAAAAACCTGAAAAAGAGTGGATTATATGAAAATCTCCTAAAATTATTTCAGAGAAAGAATATAATAAAGCACAACTTACTTTAAATAAGAATCTTAAGTTTTCTAAAAAGAATACTAAAAAATGAGAAACTTATATGTTAGCTAAGTTAATTGTAAATGATCCTACTTGATATAAATATGTATGATACAAATCTACTAAATGAACTAAAAATTATAAATTATCAGTTAATAAATCAAAAATTTCTAATTTTCATGAAATTTGATCAAGATGAATATCTGCTTTAAAGATAGAAACTCCTATATGGGATAAATTAAAATCTGTATTAAAAAATCCTAATATTCTTGAAAAAGAACTTATTAGAATGAGTGAAAAATGAGAAAACAGGGAAAAGGAGATTAGAAACAAGATATCTATGTTAGATGAAAATTTAAATAAATTATCTGATAACACTAAATGATTACTAAAATTAGTTAGTTGAGTAGATGAGAATAGTATTGTTATGATTCAAAATGAAATCAAGAAAAACAACACAACTGCAGAGGGGATTAGAAGAGAAAAAACTATATTAGATAGAGAACTAAGTTGAACTAATGAAATAAAAGATAAGGTAGATAATTTTATTTCTGTTTCAAAATTAGTTAATGATAATTTAGATAATCTTAGTTATGAAACTAAAGCTGAACTATGTAAATTATTAATTGATAAAGTTGTATTTGATTGAAATAATATTACAATACATTTAATAGTTCCACTTAGTCCAAAAAATAAATCTACTATTAAAGTAGATGTAGTTAAAGATTTCTTTAATGAAAAGAAAGAATTCCTATGAAAAACTATTATGGGTGCTAAAGAAGATATTGTTTCTGGTATTGATATGATTAAAAATTTAAATACATATTACTACCAATATACATCTAAATATATAAAATCTGAACCAGAATATTCTAGTTCGGATTTTATATTTATAAAAAACATCTAATAATCTTTAAAAATATATCTACTTTTTATTTAGTTTACATATTTTAACTAAATGTAAATTAAAGTTTACATTTTAAGATAATATGTAAACTAAAAATAAAAAAACTTTACATATTTATTTAATTTTATGAAAAAAATTAGATTTTCCAATTTTGTTTTTAAGTGAATATATAAATAAAAATAAAGCTAAATATTATAAGTTATTAAATAATACATCTAAAACCTGAAATTATACTGATTTTATATCTTATTTACTTGAAGGTATTATTGAACAATCAAAAAACACAAGTGTAAAAATTTTAAAAATTAAAAAATTAATTGATAAAAAAGAGCTTGATATTGAAAAAGTTAATCAACATTATCATAAGATAACTTCATTATTTTTTTCACATCCTTTTATGACTATTTCCGAATTCACAAATAAACTATGATTTTCAAGACAGGCTGTAACAAAATATGTTAATATACTAGAAGAAAATAATATTATTTCAAGTGTTAAAATTTGAAGAAATAAGCTTATTTTTATTCCAGAATTTGTAGAATTATTGAGTTAATTTTATGATTTTAATTAAAAATTGGAATAAGGAAATTTATATTCCACTTTTACCAAGAAAAATGGAATAAGACTTACTTTATTGGAATTTAGGTAAAGAAAATCATGTAAATTTTACCTGAAAATTATACAGGTAAAAAAATACTTAAATATTTTACCTGAAATATAGTTTTGAATTTTCAACTTTACCTATTCTTTCAGAATTTGGTTCAAATTCTCACCTATAAACTCCATCATGATAAATTTAAGCTAAAACCGCTACATATAGCGGTTTTTAGGTGATTAAAATTTTATTTGGTTGTAATTTAATAGATTTTAATTATTATATCACAAGTTATTTATTTAAAAAAATATATGAAAAATATAAATTTTAAAATGTACTAGTAAATATTAAATAATTAAAAATATGAAACAAAATAGATATAAGAAAATTAAAGATAAATATATTGGAATTTGAATGACAATGGGAATTGTTGCTGGTGTGGTAATGTGAAAATTTTTATGAGATACTTCAATGTGAATAGCTGTATGATTATGATTATGAGTAATTGTTGCGATAGCTAAATTTGAATATGATAAAAAAAATAATAAACTAAAAAAATAGAACTATTAAATATGAACGTTTTTTAAAATTAAATAAATTATTTGTTAAATATATAAAAATATGACTATGATTAACATTATAAACTAATTTTTGTATATATTTTAAAACAATTTATATTATAACTAAACTAATTATGAAAACTTTAAAATGTGATTTATGTGAAGTTACTGCTGATGGTGAAACTTTTGAAGAATGGATGCAAGCATTACATCCTCATTATATGGAAGCACATTCAGATGTTATGAAAAGTCATGAAACTATGAGCGAGGAAGAGAGTAAAAATATGATGAATAAGTGGATGACTGATAATAGAGCAAGATTTGATGCTGCATAAGTAAATAATAATATTAGTAAAATTATTTAAGCTATTGACAATACAGGATATTAATATATAATTTTATTACTAATTATTAATCAATGTATAATGAAAGTTAATGAAATATTTTGACCTTGAGAAGAAGTTGTAATATCTAAAACCTGAGAAATAGTAGTTTGACCTACAAGTATAGTAGCTTGTCCAGAAGTTAAAAGGCTTGTAGAATGAATAATACAATATTTTGAAAATCCACATACTTCAGAATCGGAAGAACCAAAAAACTTAGATAAAAAAGTAACTTTCAACTGATCAATCTATGATATAACTGTAAAATAGAATATACATAGAATTAAATTAAAGCATAAGCAAATGAAAAATATATTTTTAATAAACCAAAGATCAAGACTATTTTCAAAAATGAAAATAGTTGTTTTTGCTGTTTAAATATTTATTTATACATTAAAAAAGAGTTATTTTCATATTGAAATAACTCTTTTTTATTTTTTAATATTTTATTATGGAAACATTTATAAATATTCATAGTGGGAAAGAAAATTTATGAAATACTAAAACCAAGTCTTATAGAAATTTAGCCAGATGGAATTAGTTACGAAAGACTAATTGATTTAGAATTATTTAATGAAATATTTAAAATAAATGTATCGAATTGAGACTGGTATAAAAAAACTCCAATTGAGAAGGAAATTATATTTAATAACTATATTGTATTAAAATCATTATGAAAGATATTTGCCTGATACTCGTTAATTGATACTGAAATATATTCAATTAGTTGAAAACTATTACAATGTATATTTTCTACTAAAAAATGAATTTGATCAATTATATTGGATAAAATAAAGCAAGAATGAAATATTTTTGCTTATTCAAAAAAAGAAAAGTTCTTTAAAAAAAATTGATTCCAAAAACTTAATAAAAAATCAGAATCTGGAGCGAGTTTATATTTATTTCAAAAATAGTGATTTATGATTATAGTATATAGAGATTATTAAAAACATAAAACATGGAAAATTTTGATATAAAATTATTTTGGTGATTATTATCTATACCATTCACTATCTTTTTATTCGCCCCATATATAAAAGATATATTAGCTAAGAAAACTGAGCCACACATGTATACATGGCTTATTTGGTCTATAACCATGATTATAGCAACTTTATGATGAATTCAGTGATGATGAAAATTACTTATAATAAGTTTATGAATTCCTACATTATTTGCAATATTCACTTTTCTATTATCCTTGAAATATGGAACGAAAGATATAACTAAATTTGATATTTGAGTATTAATTTTGGCTATTTTAGCTATATTCATCTTTTTAGTGAGTAAAAATGCATTACTCGCAGTTTTGCTAGTTTCATTTATTGATGCCTTATGATATATTCCTACTTATCGCAAAACTTATAATAAACCTTATAGTGAAACATTGATATTCTGGATTTGATGAGTTATACTAAATATTTTGATGTTATTATCCGTACATGATTATAATTTATTAACTACTAGTTATATACTGACTATTTGAGCTGCCAATTTTTGATTAGCTATACTTATAATTTT
>CAXBVF010000064.1:0-6262 GCA_963979005.1 uncultured Candidatus Altimarinota bacterium
GTACTCCCTTTAAAAAAGGGAGATTTATCTTCCTTTTCCAAAGGGAGTACCGAGGAACGAGGGGATGGATTAAAACCTAAGTTCACATTATTTTTTTTCACTAACTTCTTCCTCTTTTTCTCATTCTTCTTCTTTTACTTCTATATCTTCAATAGATATTTTATATCAAGTTAATTTTGAAGCTAAATTTACATTTAGACCATTTTTTCAAACAGCTTTTGCTCTCTCAGATGGTAATATAAAACAACTTGCCATTTCATTTTCTTCATCTATTTCTACTTTTAAAACTTCTGCTGGAGAAAGTGATTTTTTTAATATTTCAGCAACATTACCATTATTTGCTATTATATCTATTTTTTCACCTGAAAGTTCATCCATTACTCATTTTACTCTGATACCTTTTTGTCCAATTAATGTTCAAACTGGATCTATTTCATCAAAAGTAGTCGAAACAAGTAATTTAGTTTTTATCCCTGGTTGTCTAACTATATTATCTATAGAAATTATAGCATCACCTATTTCAGATACTTGTTCAGCAAATATACCAGAAACTATTTCTGGCCTTTTTCTAGATAGTATTACTTTTGGTGTACCAGTTTCATTTTTTGAAACTTCAGCAACATATAAATAGAATCTAGCTCATGAAGTATAAACATCTCTAGAAACTTGTTCAGATTTAGGTAGTACAACTTGATTACCATTATAATCAAATATAACTTTTCCTCATTCTACAATTTCAACTTTCATATTTATAACTTGTCCTTCTTTTCATTCAAATAAATCATAAATTTTTTCTTTTTCTGAATCACCTATTTTTTGAATGATAACTTGTCTAGCAGCTTGTGATGCTATTCTTCAAAAACTTTCTCACCCATCATCACCATTTATTTCATCACTAACATCTATTTCAATAATATCTCATTCAGAATAATCTCATGCATCATCTCATAAATCATCAAAAGAAATTTCTAAAGAAGGATTCGTCACTTCTTTTACTACTGTCTTTTCAATAGTGATTTCCATAACATAATTTTCCATATCCAATTTAACATTTACTTCTTCATCTTTTGAAGAGTAATCCTTTTTATAAGCTGTTTTTATAGCAGCTTCTATAATCTCAATTAATTTTTCTTTTGGTATTTTTTTCTCAAGAGAAATAATATTAATTGCTTGTTCAATTTGTTTTAAATCTAACATAATTTTAAAGTTAATCCCTCCCTCTCCACTACGTTTCGAGTACTCCCTTTGGAAAAGGGAGAAATAAAAGGAAAATATAATATAATCTTTTAAAACAAAACGAGAACTTGTTTTCACAAATCCCCGTCTTAGTTCCAAAATTCATAGTTATTTTATTGTTTTTTTTATAGAATGCAAGAAAAAAGGTGAACTAATTATTAATCCCTCCCCCTACGGGTACTCCCTTTGGAAAAGGGAGATTGAGTTATTATATTTTTAGGTATTTATAACATATAATTAATTTCTCCCTTTTCCAAAGGGAGTACCGAGGAACGAGGGGAGGGATTAAAATTTAAGGCACAAAAAAAAACTCTCAAATGAGAGTTTTTTTATTACATTTTTTTTCTAAGAAAAGATGGAACATCAAGATCATCTTGTGCAGGAGCTGGAGCTTGTGTAGGAGCTGGTGTGATTCTAGAGTCACTTACAGCTTTTCTACCAAATGGATTAGTTATTTGAGCCTTAGCTTTTGAAGTCTCTACATAAGTAGTATTTGTATCTTCATCAAAACCTGTAGCAACTACTGTTATTTTTAGTTCCCCATTATATTCTTCATTGATAGTAGCACCAAATATAATATTTGCATCAGAATCTACTGATTCAGTTATTATTTTTGCGGCCTCATCAACTTCGAACATTGAAAGATCAGTTCATCCAGTAATATTGAATAATAATCATTTCGCTCAAGCAATTGATAATTCTAGAAGTGGAGAATCTATAGCAGATCTTGCAGCTTCAGTTGATCTATTTTCACCTGAACCATAACCTATACCCATTAATGCAGAACCTGCATTTTTCATTACTGAAGTTACATCGGCGAAATCTACATTAATTAAACCTGGTTGTGTTATTAAATCAGAAATACCTTGTACTCATTGATTTAAGATTTCATCTACAATTGAAAATGCATCTAATAATGGAGTTTTTTTATCAATAATAGCAAGAATTCTATCATTAGGAATTGTGATAAGAGTATCAACTTTTTCTTTCAGACTATTAAAACCATCAACTGATTTACTCATTCTATTTTGCCCTTCAAATGCAAATGGTTTAGTAACAATTCAGACAGTTAAAGCTCATAATTCTTTTGCAACTTCAGCTACAATTGGAGCAGCACCAGTACCAGTACCTCATCCAAGACCACAAGTAATAAAAATCATATCTGCTCATTCAAGTGCAGCTTTAATATCTTCTCTAGATTCTTCTGCAGCTTTTTTCCCTGTTTCAGGATCAGCTCAAGCACCTAATCAACTAGTAATAATTTTTCAGATATTTAATTTAGTTGGAGCAAGTGAATTAAATAATGCTTGTGTATCAGTATTTATTGAGACAAATTCTACTCATTCTAAACCTCATTCTATCATTCTATTAACTGCATTTTGTCCTGCTCAACCTACTCAAACTACTTTGATTTTAGCAACAGGTGAAATTCCAGCACCTATATTAACTTCTTCTGGTCCTGCAAATGCTGATGCATCTTTGCTTCATCCAAGTAAACTTTTTAGTTTATCTTCTCTTTTTGTCATAATGTAATATTAATTTTTAAAATTTTAAATTAGTTATAATTCTTTATAGTATTTTGTCAATAAAAAGAATTATTTTTTAGCTATTCTTAAGGCATCAATTTCTTAAACATCTTTTTAATAGAATCATAGAATCCTCAAATATTTAATGTAAATATATTTGAATTAGTACCATATATATTTGAAAAAATCATAGTTCATATAACTCAAGCAAATACAGGATCACTAATTGAAGAATCTACTAAATCATCTTTCGATACAGGTAATCATATAAATACTGGTAATTTCAAACTCTTTTTTGAAAGCTCTACAAATCATTTTATTTTAGATCCTCATCATACACATACAGCTCACTCTGGTAACATTCAATCTCTTCAAACCCTTTTTAATTCCTGTCTAACAAAATACATTATTTCCTCATATCTTGCTGTTACTATTTTTGATAAATATTCTCTAGATACTTCTCATTCCTCTCACATATTTAAATCAACTAAATTGAATTCACTATCTACAAATCATTCTACACTATCTAAATCTAATTCTGCATAGTCTAACTTAATCTTTTCTGCTAATAAAGTAGATGTTCTAAGTCATAATGCTATATCATTTGTTACATTATCTCATCCAATTGGAATTATTCCAGAATAGTTTAGTACTCAGTTTTCATAAACTGTAACTCATGTTATAGATGCTCAGATATCAATACAGACAACTCAAAGTTCCTTTTGTCTTTTAGTCAATACTCATTCAGGTGAACTAAGTAGGTTTGGATAAATATCATATATTTCTATTCAAATATCTCAAATAGCCTTTCTTATATTATTTAATACATTCAGATTCATTGAGAATATATTTGATATAACCTCTAATTTTCTAGCTGACATTCAAATTGGATTTTTAATTCCATCCTCTAAATCAACTGTGAAATTTTCAGGTATTACTTTTAATATTTCTTTATTAGGAAGATCAACTCAGTTTTTAGCCATCTCTAATGCCCTATCTATATCTTCTTCAGATATTTCTCATCCCGTAACAGCTACTACTCATTTATTTCTAAATACTTCAAAAGAAGAAGAATTAAACGATATATAAGCTCATGTTACTTGTTCTCAGGCCATTTTTTCTGCCTCTCATAAAGATTCATCTAGATTGTTTTTGAATTCTTCCATATCTAGTATGTTTCATTTTCTTATTGCATTTGAGTTAGATATACCTACTCATAGAATATGAAAATTATCTTTATTTTCGCTATCAAAATATCAAATTACTGTTCTGATTTTTGAGCTTCATATGTCTATGGTTGTAATTGTATCAGATGTTCACATATTTTATTTTTTGGCTTAATATTTAATATTTTTGTTCAATTTTTTTATACGGGTTTTAGTCTCATCACTTAGTGTTTTCCTCTTTTTTAGGTCAATTCAATATATAGAGATTATATTTAGCTTTCCTAGTTAATCAAAAGAACTTATGTAAGTCGTGTTAAAAAGGAAAATAAACATAGCTTTAATGCAAAAGACATTCATTATTTGCAAAGATAAAAAGAATGTAGTAAAATATAAAGGTATAGAATTTCTCATTTAGACTTAAGTTCTATAAATTTAAAGACAAAAAAGCATGAAAAGATTCTTCGCAATTTTTCAAATAACTATATTGATCATATTAATATTAAATTTATTAGTAGTTTTTTTGTTTTGAGAAAATTATTTTAATTTAAACACTCAGTTAAAATTAATAAGTTTAGCCATCACAATTGTTATAGAATTTTTTATCATCATGTACATAGTAAAAAAACTATTTCATGATCCAATTATTAAACTAGAATACATAATCAAAAGTTTTTATGTATGAGAATTAAAAAATACAAAACTAGAATTTAAAAAAACAATGAATCCTCATTTGAACTATGCTCTTGAGTTTTTTGCTAGAACACTAAATACTTTGAAAAATATTAAATCAGAGTTTATTCACGGTAAAGAAATAAAATGAGAAGTTGAACTTGGGAAAGAAATTCAGTGAAAAATGTTAACAAAAAAATTAATCGAGGTTCCAGGATTAGATGTAATAGTAAAATCTAAACCAGCTTGAGAGATTGGTTGAGATTCTTATGATATTATAAAGGAATGAGAAAATTATTATATATATGTATGAGATGCAACTGGTCATTGAGTTTGAGCTTGATTTATAATGATTATGGTAAATGCCTTAATTAGTTGATTTACAAAAGTTTTTACTAGTTGAGCAAATATTTTAGCAAAAACTAATGAAATACTAAAACCAAGAGTAAAGGCAAATCTACTTATGAGTCTATTACTTGTTAGATGGGATGAAAAAGAAAAAAGAATATTTATGACATGAGCATGACATGAATATTTAATGATATATAAACATAAACAACAAAAAACATTTAAAATAAAATCTGGTTGAGTAGCCTTATGAATGATTAAAGATATTTCAAAACTACTCAAAGAACAAGAAATAAAATTTGAAGAAAATGATATAATTATCTTGTATAGTGATTGAATTACAGAAGCAATAAACAAGCAATCAAAAGATGGAACAGAAGAAATGTTCTTAGAGGACAGATTAATGGAAACTATTAATAAATCTCCTAAGGTAACTGATAAAAATTATATGTCAGCTAGAAGTGTATTTAATAATATAACAATAGAATTATCCAAGTTTATGTGATATAAACATGTACAATTAGATGATGTAACACTTGCAGTTATTCACTATAAATGAAAAGATTTTGATAAAACTAAAGATTTCCCAGAAAATATAAAAGAAGAATATATTACAGAATGGAATTGGTAGAAAATGCACTTAAATTCTAATCCCTCCCCCTTCGGGTACTCCCTTTGGAAAAGGGAGAAATATTATTTATATAATAAAAAGACTTTACTTAAATTATTAGTAAAGTCTTTTTATTATCTCCCTTTTCCAAAGGGAGTACCGAGGAACGAGGGGAGGGATTAATAAATATTTTCTTTTTTATTAAAAATACAAACACTAAACTGTAAAGTCGAAATGTAACTGCTTACTTTACAAGTCGTGATTAATAACTAAAATAATAGAAAATAATACTTAAATATTTTTCATGGAAAACGAAAATAAACTAATCGACCTAGTAACTCAGAGAATTAATTGAGATACTTATTCATATATAAAAAAAGATAAAACAAAGAAAAAGACTACAAATAAAGAAGAAGATAAAGAAATATTAGAAAGTGAAAAAGAATATAAAGAAGCTTTGGCTTATGTAAAAGATGCCATAGCTCCAGCTTATTGGAAAAGTTTTCCAAACAAACTTCAAATTAACAATAGTTTTGTTAAAACATTTTTTGTATACGCTTACCCAAATTTCTTGGAATGAAACTGGCTTTCTCCTATTATAAATTGGGATGTTAAATTCGATATGAGTTTATTTGTATACCCTATTGAATCTGCTTTTATACAAAAATATTTAAAAAAGAGACTTACTCAGTTACATTCTGAAAGAA
>CAXBVF010000065.1:0-6159 GCA_963979005.1 uncultured Candidatus Altimarinota bacterium
TAGAAATAACAAATATTCCTAGTGATATAATAAGTATATTTTTAAAATATTATAAAAACTATAATTGTTATAATTTAGATGATAAAAGCGAGAGATCGTTTTTATTAAAAAAGAATTTAAAATAAAAAGCTAAAAATTAATCTTTTAGCTTTTTATTTATAAACTTTAATATATTTTCTTTAAAAATCTCTTTATTAAACTTCTCTGCATGCTCTCTGATAAATTTAGCATCAAAATTCATTTCTTCAAAATTTTCTATTTGTTTATTTAAAGAATTACTTGTTTGTTTATTGAAAAATAATCCTGTTTTTTTATCAATTACAGTTTCTAAAGCTCCTCATTTTTTATATGCTATAACTGGTGTTCAACAAGCCATAGCCTCAATAGGTACGAGACCAAAATCTTCTTCTGGTGGGAATAAAAAAGCTTTTGCTTGAGAAAATAATTCATTTTTTTCTTCATTAGAAATATTAAATTTCCACTCTATATTATCTTTACTTTTTTCTCTTAATTCTCTGTACAGTTTATTATCAGTATTTGTAACTAATATTAGTTTTCTTCCATTTTTATTAAATGCCTCAACTATTAAATCAAACTTTTTATATGGTATACATCTTCATACATATAGGTAAAAATCATCTTTTTTTTCATTTAATTTAAATTCTTTTATCTCTATTCATGGATATATTACTTCCCCCTCTCTATCATAGTATTTTTTAATTCTATCAGCTGTATTTTGTGAATTTGCGATAAAGTAATCTGGTCTTTGTGCTGCTAAATAATCCCATTGCCTTAGTTTATGTACCATTTTGGGCATTAACCATTTTCAAAAGAAATTTAGTATTCAAAATTCCATCATATTTAAATATTCATGATAATGAGACCAAAAATATCTAGTTGGAGTATGACAATAACAAATATGTAGAGTATTTGGCTTTGTTATAACTCATTTTGACTCAGCACTCGTTAAAGATATAACAATATCATACTCACTTAAATCAAAACTCTCAAATGCAAGTGGTCTATAACTAAGAGCTAATTTATGAGACTTATTTAAAAAAGCTATTTTTTGTATAAACGAAGTTGTTATTTTTCTATCTTTGAAAATAGGATTATTATCTTGAAAAAATACAGACGTAAAAATATCAGCCTCAGGAAAACTTTCCAAAACCTGTTCCAAAACTAATTCAGCTCATCCCCAATCTTTTATCCAATCACATACTATTGCTATTTTTTTTCACTCTAGTGTTTGCATTTTTTTTCTTAAATTTAGTTTAAATTTTTGTGGACTATAAATTTTAATCCCTCCCCCTGCGGGTACTCCCTTTGGAAAAGGGAGAAATTACTTCCTTTTCCAAAGGAAGTACCGATGTACGAGGGGATGGATTAAAATTTTAGAATATATTAATAATATAATCATTTATTTATTTTAATCCATCAAATCTTGAATTATTATGTTTTAAAACTATAATAATAAAAAATAATTAAAAACATATGCAAATCTTTTGAATAAAATTAGATAAACTGAAATATAAAGAATTTCTAAAAGAAATACTAAAATTGAACAATCAGAATATTGTCTTTACACCAAACCCAGAAATACTTTTAAAAACTCAAACTGATATAGAATTTAAAGAATTAATAAATAAAGCTTCTCACCTAACACCTGATGGAATTGGTCTTTATTTAGCATTTCAAATTATAGATAATAACTATTGAGCAATAATTAATTTTCTATATCTACCTTATTATTTATTTAATTTATTTTTTAGGAGAAAATACTTATATTCAAAATACTGAGATAGAATTTGTGGTAGTGACTTAACTCAAGATTTAATATTAGGAGCTATAAATAAATGAATTAAAGTAACTATAATAGATTTATATAACCCAAGTGATACAAAAAAGGTAAAATCTCAAGAAAAATTTCCAGAATTAGTAAAACAAAAATTCCCAGGACTTAAATTTGATTACTTTATATATGAAGCAAATAAAAAAGAAAATATAATAGAAATAATATCTAAATCAGATTCTCAAATATTATTCTCTACCCTTTGAATGAAAAGACAAGAAGAATCTGTAATTGAAATAATGGAAAAAGCTAAAAACATAAAACTCTGACTAGGAATATGATCTAGTTTTGATTATTTTATTTGATTTCAAAAAAGAGCTCCTAAAATATTTAGAACTCTAGGTATTGAATGGCTATATCGTCTATTAACTTGACCTAAAAAAATAAATAGATTAAGAAGACTATGGAATGCTATTTTTGTTTTTATTTATGAAGTTTTGAAAAAATAATTTGACTTAGTTTTAAAAACTAATATACCTAGGAGTATATTTAATAAGTTTTTTACACAAATGAAAAACCCAAACCAAAATACATTTTTCTTTTTTTACTTTTTCTTTCAAGCAATTGAAGGTTAATTTTTGGTATTAAATACATAATTTAAAAAACTAAAAATCCTTCAAGCAATTGAAGGATTTTTTTATACTTTAATTTTTAATAAAAATAATTACTATGGTTACTGATAATATAAATATTTCCGATTGAACAGAAATGATTACACCTGAAGAACTAAAAGAACTTATCCCATCTAATGCAAAAATAGAACAACACGTTGAGATGAGCCGTGAAATAATTGCTAAAATTGTTCAATGAGATGATAATAGATTAATAGCTATTGTTGGACCTTGTTCTATACATAATCCTGATGAATGATTAGAATATGCCAAAAGACTTGCCAAGTTAAAAGAAACAGTTCCAAATCTTTTTATTGTAATGAGATCATACTTTGAAAAACCTCGTACAACTGTAGGATGGAAATGATTAATTAATGATCCTGATTTAGATTGAAGCTTTGATATAAATAAATGAATACAAGTAGCTAGAAAGTTTATAATGGATGTAAATAATTTATGATTAGCAGCTGCGACAGAATTTTTAGATAATATGACTCCAGCAGATATTGCAGATTGAGTATCATGGTGAGCTATTTGAGCTAGAACAACAGAAAGTCAGCCACATAGAGAAATGGCTTCCGGTTTATCTATGCCTATATGATTTAAGAATTCTACTAAAGGAGATATTCAAATAGCTATTGATGCTATTAACTCTTCAAGTAAACCACATAGTTTTCTATGAATAAATGATGAATGAAAAAGAAAAATCTTTAATACAACATGAAACCCTGACTGACACATTATACTTAGAGGATGAAAAAATAGTGAATGAAAAGATATACGTAATTTTGATGAAGCATCAGTTTCTCAAGCTATAGATGCATTAGAAAATGCTGAAATTAATACTTGAGCAATCATAGACTGTTCTCATGCAAATAGTAAAAAAGACCATAATCTACAAGCAGAAGTTTGTTCTGATGTTGCTGGACAAATAGCTGCCTGAAATAAAAAAATAGTATGAGTTATGATTGAAAGTAATATTGAAGCTTGAAATCAATGATTTAATCCTGAAAATGATAAAGCTGAAAATCTACAACATTGAGTTAGTATTACTGACAAATGTAGCTCTTTTGACGATACTGAAAAAATGCTTCGTGAACTGAATGAAGCTGTTTGAATCAGAAATGCTGCTTAATAAAAAATTTAATAATGAAAATTATATATCAATGAAATCCTTGAAGCTATATGCATATAGCTTCAACTGAAATAGCTAAAGACTTAGATATAGAAATAGATGAAATTATATGAAAAGAGGATTTTAACGAAGCATGGGCTATCATAGATGAAAATTCTATCTGAGTATTGCCTATTGAAAATTCTTATATGTGAAGTATTCATGCAAGTTTGTATAATTTTTTACAATATGACTACAAAATTATTTGAGAATATTATCAAGATGTAAATCACTGTATTTGTTCAAAAGAAAAAGAATTAAAAAATATTAAAAAAGCTTATTCTCAACTACCAGCTCTAGATCAATGTACTAATTATTTTAAAAAACATAATATTATTCCTGAAATCTTTTCTGATACTGCTTTATCTGCAAAATATGTAAATGAATCTAAAGAAACTTGATTAGCTGCAATTTGTTCAGAAAAGGCTGCAAAAATATATTGATTAAATATTTTAGAAAAAAATATTCAAGACCAAAAATGAAATACTACTAGATTTGCAATAATTACAACTCAAAACAATAAAACTAAATATAAAAGAAAATCTAAAAAAATAAGTATTTTATTTGAAGCTAGTGATGTTCCAGCTAGTCTTCATAAATGTCTTGGTGCATTCGCTACAAATCATGTAAATTTAACAAAAATAGAAAGTTTACCTAGTTATAGTTGAAAATTTCATTATTTATTCTGGTTAGACTTTGAATGAGAAATGAAAGATGTTAATATTATTAAATCATTGATAGAGTTAGCATTTTTTACAAAAACAATAAAAATCATCTGAGAATATTAAACTAAACAAAAAAGAGGCAAAAAATGCTTCTTTTTTATCCCCTCATATTAAAAACAAGCTCCTAACCCTGTCTTTGAATCCTATGAAGATATATTAAATAATAATAAGGACATATTAATTTTATCTTAATTTTTAGGAGAAAATATTATTTAAATTGTTTAATCAACTTGTTAAATTCATTTTTATATTCTAGTGATTTATTTTTTAATACAGTTTCAGATGATGTATCAAAATCGTGTACAAGCTTATTTCTTAGCTTATGTAATTCCCAAATTTTATTTAAATTTCAAATTTCCCTAGCTTCGGATTTTAATATTTCTCAAAAAGTTCAATTATATCATCCCTCAACTAAGACTTTATGATAGAGTTTATCTATATCTATTATTTGTTCTTTATAACTTCAATTAGCAATTAACCTTTTTAATTGATTATTAAAAAAAGTTATTTTAGTTGATGAAATTTTATTTTTTTTATTTCTAAATTTGAATAATAAAAATATTCAAATAAATAAAATTATTATAAAAATAATTATTGTGTACATAAATTTAAGTTAATTAGTTTGCTAATTATTATTAAATATATCTTTAACGATCTTTTTTTACAATACCTTATATTAATTAATTAGTAAGTGTAAAAAAAATCTTATAAAATATATTTAATAATTTGTATTTTTTATAAATTTTCAATTATTTTAGTTTTTAATTCATCTATACCTATTTTTTTATATGCTGATATAAAAATAGGGTTTAAATAAGAAAATTTTTCTTTTATGTATTCTAGTTTACTTGAATATATTTTTTCTTCCCCATCTACTTCTATCTTATACTCTCATTCATCTAAACCATCAATCTTATTAAATATATTTAATCTTTTTTGATTTGCTCATATATTTTCAAGTATTTCTTCTACTACTCATATTTTAATTTCAAGTTTTGGATCAGAAGCATCTATAACATGTAATAATAAATCTGATTCTATTGAATCTTCTAATGTTGATTTAAAAGCATCTACTAGCTTTGGTGGTAATTCTCTAATAAATCAAATAGTATCATTTACTAATACTTCCTTTGGCTTAATATATATTCCAGTTATTTCATCATAACTAGCTGGAACAAACATTTTTCAAACACTAGTTCAAAGAGTCGCAAAAAGTTTATCTTCTGCTAATACTCATTTTTTTGTTAGAGAATTTGTAAGTGTAGATTTTCATGCATTAGTATATCAAACTACTCAAACTGTATTAATTCATTTTCTAGTTCTTCATTGTCTATGCTGTTCTCTTACTTTCGCAAAGTGGTCTAATTCTTCTTTTACATGTTTTTCTCTCTTTGATAAATGCCTTTTCATTATCTCTGTATTTGTTTCTCATTTTCATTTTCATCATTGTTTTCATAACTCCATTCACATATCAAAAATACGTGGTCACATATGTTTTATAGCAGCTAATTCTATTTGTAATTTAGACTCTTTTGATAATGCATTTTTCTCAAATATTTTTAAAATCAAATCTACTCTATCCCAAGCTTTTGCTCAGATTGGCTTAAGTTTTTCATTTATAGCATATATTTGCCTTGGTTTTAATATATTTCAAAGAATCAATATATTAGCTCCTTGTTTTTCCATATCTTCTATAATTTCATCCAATCTTCCCTCTCATATAAAACTATTATAATCAGGAACCGATTTATTTTGAATATGCTTAACAATAACAACTCAACCATAAGTATTCACAAG
>CAXBVF010000066.1:0-5845 GCA_963979005.1 uncultured Candidatus Altimarinota bacterium
TTTTAACTATAGCTTCATAAGCTTGTGTTCTACCAGCAACATCATCAGATTTGATTGTTATCATTTCTTGTAAAATATTACTTGCAGCATATGCCTCAAGAGCCCATACCTCCATTTCTCAAAATCTTTGACCTCAATTTTGTGCCTTACCTCAAAGTGGTTGTTGTGTAACCATTGAATATGGTCAAACAGATCTAGCATGAATTTTATCTTCAACCAAGTGATGTAGTTTAAGCATAAATTTAACTCAAACCATAGTTCTTTCAGCAAAAGGTTCTCAAGTGTTACCATCCATTAATTGAACTTTACCATCTGAATCCATTCAAGCTCTTTCCATTAAGTCAGTTACCTGATCAATAGAAAGACCATTTAATATTGGAGTTGCAACTTTTATTCAAAGTTTCCTTGCAGCCATACCAACATGTGATTCAAGTACTTGACCAATGTTCATACGAGATACAACTCATAGTGGATTTAATATAATATCTACTGGAGTTCCATCTTCCATAAAAGGCATATCTTCAGCTGGAACAATTCTAGAAACAATTCATTTGTTACCATGTCTACCAGCCATTTTATCTCATAATTCAATCTTTCTTGTTTGAGCAACAAATACTTTTATTTGTTTGAATACTCAAGTAGGTAGATTATCACCATTTTCTCTTTTTAATACATGAACTTCAAGTATTTTACCTCATTGTCCTGATGGTAATCTAAGTGAAGAATCTTTAACATCTTTTGATTTATCACCAAATATAGCTCTAAGTAATCTTTCTTCTGGAGAAAGTTCTTGTTCACCTTTTGGAGTAATTTTTCAACAAAGTATTGAACCTCATTCAACATAAGCTCAAACTCTAATTATTCAATCTACATCAAGGTCTTTTAATTTAACACTTGATACATTTGGAATATCATCAGTAGTTTGTTCGGGCCCAAGTTTAGTTTCACGAACATCAGTAGAATATTCTTTTATATGTATTGATGTAAAAGAATCATCTTCAACTAATTTGCTTGAAATAATAATCGCATCCTCAAAATTATAACCTTGCCATGGCATATATGCTACAGTTAAGTTTTTTCAAAGTGCTAATTCTCATTTTTCACATGAATGTCCATCACATAAAACATCTCCCTTTTTAACTTTTTGTCCATGAGATACAAGTGGAACTTGATGAACTATCATATCATGATTTGATCTTTTGAATGTAGTTAAAGTGTATAACTTCTTTTCTCATGATTTATATAATACAGATATATGTTTAGCATCTATTCAGATTACTTCTCAGTCATCTTCAGCTATAATAACATAACCTGATCATTCTCAAACAATTCTTTCCATACCTGTTCCAACAACTGGAGATTCAGGTCTAACTAAAGGAACTGCTTGTCTCATCATGTTCGACCCCATTTCCGCTCTTGTCGCATCATCATGCTCTAAGAAAGGTAGAAGTGAAGTTTCAATTGACATTGTTTGTTTTGGAGAAACATCAATATGAGTTATTTCTCTAATATATGAAATAGTTGGTTCATTTCATGCTCTAGAAGATATTCTAGTATCAGTAAAATTACCAAATTCATCTGGTTTTGAACCAGCTTCAGCAATATTTAATACTCTTTCTTGATGAGCATCAAAATAATCAAAATTACTAGTTAAATATCATCTAACTAATACTTCTTTAGCTTTTATTCATTTTTTAATAGCTTCAGCATCTTTAGCTGTAATATATGCTTTATCTTTAACGATTACTTTTCCGTTATCTCACATAATATCTCATAGAGCTATTCTGTTAACAGCTGATTTACCATCATTTTTAGCATAATGTTCTACAGTTCTAAACGGAGTTAATAAAAACCCATGTTTATTTACTTTTGAATAAGATGCAAAGTGAAGTACTAATCAGATATTTGGTCCTTCTGGAGTTGCAATTGGACATATTCTACCATATTGAGTTGGATGAACATCTCTAACTTCAAAAGAAGCTCTTTCTCTAGTAAGTCAACCCGGTCATAGAGCAGATACTCTTCTCTTGTGTCCTAATTCTGAAAGTGGATTCGATTGATCCATAAATTGTGATAATTGAGAAGAACCGAAAAATTCTTTCAATATAGCAATAATTGGTCTAGAGTTTATAAATGTACCTGGAGTAGCATCATCAAGTTCAACTATTGTCATTCTATCTTTTGCTATTCTTTCCATTCTAGCTATACCAACTTTGATTTTATCTATAACTAATTCTCATACCGATCTAACTCTTCTATTTTCTAGGTGATCAATATCATCTGGTGTATGATTTTTTGCTCAGTAAACAAGATTTAAAAAATATCTTAAACTTGTAACCAAATCCTCAAGTGATAAGAATTTACCATTTTCGTCTTCATATGCTTTATCAATTCCTAACTTAGATTTCATTTTAATTCTAGCAATTTCACCTAAATCAAATCTTTTTTCATCAAAAAAAGTAACATTAAATAATTCTTCTACTCTTTCATCAGTAGCTAAATCACCTGGTCTTAATAATTTGTATAAAACATGAAGCGCTTCCATTCTATTAGTTGTTTTATCTTTTTCTAAAGTTGGTCCAATATTATTAGCAATAATATCATCACCTAAGTCTTTAAAAGTATCTAGTATTTCAGCATTTGATTCCATACCAAAAGCTCTTAAAACAACAGAAATAGGAAGTTTTCTTTTCTTATCAATTTTTACATTGATTATTCATTTTTTTTCTATATCTATTTCAAACCATGAACCTTTACCTGGAATAACTTTTAAAGCATGTCCAGTTTCTCACAAAGTAAAAAATATACCAGTTGATCTAACAATTTGATTTACAATTACTCTTTCAATTCAATTTACAATAAAAGTTGCCATATCAGTCATAAGAGGAACTCATCCCATATAAACATCTTGTTCTTTTATTTCACCCGTTTCTTTATTTAACATCTCAAGTCTCACTTTTAAAGGAGCTTCATAGTTAAGATTTTTTCTAGTACAAGTTTCTGGATCATATTTAGGTTCTTCTAAAGCAAATCATTTGTAATAAATATCTACTTTTTCTAGTGAATGATCAGATATCGGAAACGAATCATTAAAAACTTTATCAATTCAGTTTGTTAAAAATTCATTATAAGAATCTAATTGAACTTCCAAAAGTTCAGGAATTCATACAACAGATCTATCATCAGTAAAGAAGTGACGACCTTTTATGTCATATAA
This sequence comes from uncultured Candidatus Altimarinota bacterium, assembly GCA_963979005.1. Taxonomy (GTDB): domain Bacteria; phylum Patescibacteriota; class Gracilibacteria; order BD1-5; family UBA6164; genus UBA6164. Next base: position 3,218 of record CAXBVF010000066.1, read on the forward strand.
ACTTCCAACTTCTATATTTTTTTGTGAAGCTTTTTTAGCCATACAATACATATTAGTTAAAATAAATAAAATGTATGAGGAGGAGTTACTCAATCAGGTTACCTCATTTTTTACAACACGAAAAACAGCCCAGACTCATCAGAAATACACAATCTAAGTCAGTGCGATAGGAAGATTATAGAAAGAAATAGATTAAAAGCAAGAAAAAAAACTAAGAAAAATTTTCTTAGTTTCTATGGAAAAATGTTATAAATATCATTCCTATTTCTTATTCTCAATAATATAAGCTTATCTCACTCTAATTTAAAACCTATTCTATAATCTCAAATTCTAATTCTATAAAAATCTGAAAATCACTTCATAAGTTTTATATTAGAAATATCATAAATATTATTTACTTTTTCTATTTTATTTAACTTATCTATGACTCTTTTTTCTAATTCTAAATTTTTAATTTTCTTAAAATCTTTTTTAAAGGAATTATCTACCTCTATAATCATATTTCCTTTTTAAAAGAGCTAAAACTACTTTTTACTCAAGTTTCTCACTTAATCATTTGATTTCACAAAACAATATCTTCAAAATCTTCACTATTAACAAAAGTCTCTAAATTTTTCAGAGAAAAATTATTCATAGTCTTTTCTTTTATTTTAATTGTTGCTACAGTCATAACTTTTAAAATTATATCTTAATAAATTTAATTATATAAACTATATGTAAAAAAGCAAATAATATATACGATATATATTATTTGCTAATAAGAAATACTCAATCTAAGTCAGTGTAATAGGAGGATTATAGGAAGAAGTAGATAAAAAGCAAGAAAAAAACTAAGAAATTATTTCTTAGTTTTTAAACTTCATTTATAACTTCATACAATAGCTAATCATATAACTTTTTTTACAAATCATCTTTCTTTTATATTTTTACTGTTTCGTTCAATGTAGCTCAACTTCAAATTGCATCATCAATAAGTAAAATCGTATCTGATTTAAATTTTTTGTCTAGAACAAAGATTGTATCTCTTGCATTCACTATTCTATCAGATTTTTTATTAAGTGATTTTTGTGCTACAACCTTATCTAGACAAACGTTATCAAAAGTATCTTCCATCTAATAACTAATTAGAAAGATTTTTTCAAAAATATGAATTGGCAGACTAGTTTTTAATACACACTACTGAGAAACCGTTATTCTTAAAGTAAGAGAAACCATACACTGTAGCATTAAGAAAAAGATTACGACTCCATGAAAGAGTAATATCTCTCTCAGTAGATGTCCACCAGTTACCTGAAGAAAGACGATTAGAAAAATTAGGAATAGGTCCGCGGTAACCAGGAAGAGTAGATACTATTCAAGAAAATTTATTTCAAGTCCATCATGTAGCTCAGGCCTCAGTTAAAGCTAACCATTGATCAGTAGTAGGTAAAAACCATCAAGTTCATAATTGTCAGCAGACTGAATAAGTAGTATTTTCAGGGGCAATACAATTATTTGTATCACAACTAACATCAAATCACATTGCTTCTGACCACGTATAAAATCATCAATCTGTATCACAATTATTTGAATCATCACTATAACACCATTTTTCTATTATATTTATATCTGATGGTACTGTTGATCAAGTCAACATAATTCAATGATTCATATTTTGACTAGTCCAACAATTTAAATCTGGTCATAAAGTAGTAGTGTATGTTTCTCATCATGCTGATACTGAATCTCAACATGTGAAAGATGGAGTAATAACTCTTATAGTTTCATTTAATACTATTGTATCAAATAATCATGCTAATGTAGCATTGTCTACTGATTCATTCAATACATAATTATAAACTCAATTAGTATTTAATGCTGTTTCGCTCACATATGCAGCTTTTATTACTTCAATAACTGCTGCTTTAGTTTCATCATCTGCATCAGTGTCTGGTATTAATGCTCATGTCAGAACTAGTCATATTAATGATCATGTACTCGCAACAACATTTCATTGTTCTGGTACATTATCTCATCTATCTATTACAGTTGACTCTAATGTTAATTGTGTTATTTCAGATGTAACTCAATTTCTTACCTCTGTATTTATTATACTTGGTATTGGTACTATATGAGCAGATGTTTTTATGAATAAACCATTATAATTTCATGTAATAATTGGTATTACTTCTGTTCATGCTGCACTTGTTTGTCAGATTATATTTAATGCAATTCAGTCTCATTCTAATAAACTTAATATTTCTAACTCATTTCTATTATTTGATACTGAATATATATATCTCTTACCTGTTAATGGATCTCTTGGTACTTCTGTCATATTTCTTGATATGTTTTTTATTACATTATCTCAAAAATATCATTGATAGAATAATGTATTTCATGAATATGTTAAGCTACCATTATCATCTGGCAATGGATATTTCCCTGCATTTAAATGAAATAGTTCTAGTGATGTTTTCATATTTGATGTATCTGAGATTCTTATGCTATCTCTTGCATCTTTTGAATATCATTGTAGTGATATGAATGCTATTGTTCATAAAATAGCTAAAATTGTGATTACTACTATTAATTCTACTAATGTGAAGGCTTGTTTTTGTTTAGTCATAATATTTTTTAAAATTATAA
>CAXBVF010000067.1:0-5675 GCA_963979005.1 uncultured Candidatus Altimarinota bacterium
ATATCACTACTTATCTGTTCTTTTATACTTTCAAATGTACTATTATTACTAATTGAATCTTTTGAACTATAAAAAATTGAAAAGTATTCTCTTTTCTTATCGACTTCTTCTTTCATTTCAGATAAACATATCGACTTACCCTCTCAAACATTTGATAATAAAACATTAACCATTTTTGAGTTCTTTAATATTCTATTCAAATCAATAGTTTCCTTTTTATATAAGCAAATGCTTTCTCATTTAGATGATTTTACTTCTTCTCTAATTTCCTCATGAGTCTTCTTAACATATATATTTAATTTTCTATCAATAAGAATTAATTTTTTATCAATATCTTCTTCTCAATTAACAAAATCGTCTAAAGAGTTTTCATATATACTATTGACAGATTCATTAGATTTTTTAACTACTTTTAATAGTTTTTCAAATTCATCTTCTAATTCTTCAACTCACAATTCTTTATATGATATTTTTCATCCATATTTTAACTTTATTTTTAATAGATACTCCATACCCAAATCTGTATGTTCATCTATTTTTTTATATCAATGTAATAGCTTAAATATCTCTATGTTTTCTTGTTTTGTTTTATTTTTAAATGAATATTTTAGAAATTTTTCTATTACTTCTTTATGTTCACTTGTAATAGACTCTGTTAATAAATTTGAAAGACAAAAAATATGTAAATCATGATTTTTGATTTCATTATTTTTTAAGTATTCTATAAACAATTTCGGGTTATCTCAAAAAAAATTATTAACTCAATTTTGTAAATTTTTTATTGCTATATCCTCGTTTATTCAAAATATTTTCCTTATTTCTTCATAATTATCATAATTTATTTCTAAATATGTATTTTTAGGTTTTATTAATTTATTATTTTCATCAAAATCTAAGTAATTATGTCATTTCCTCTCAAATTCTTTTTGACTTTCTTTTAATAATGTTTTTGTATCATCTCTTTCCCTATCCATTGAAAATGCATAACTTCTATTTCATATTATGATTATATCTTTTCAATAATTATCTGATAATATTTCATTTATATTTCTATTTAAATCTCATGATGTTTTATTCTCTGATCCTCATTGATGTCATGATTTATCTGATCATGGCAAATCTATTGCACAAAAAATCTTATCATATTCTTCATATATCCAATCTAAAGTTTGTCATACTCTTGTATTAAACTTTCAACTATTATCTCAATATATTAACGCATCTTTACTTCAATTAATTACTATACAATTTATATGATTTTCTAATACATTTTTATCTACCTTTAATTGCCTTTCTAATTCCACAAAATCTTCTTCTTTGAAGTCCTCAGTATAAATATCCTTTCAAGTTGTTTTCAATGATTTTAATCTCTCGTATACATCTAATTCAGGACATTTTAAGACAGGTAAATGTCTCAATAAATACAGCCTATTGAATTCAGGTGTTTCTTTTCATAATTTTAATATTCCCTTAGTAATATATTCACTTGAACATAAATCTTCTATATTATCTTTTGTGTCACTTATTACATTAGAATTAATAGCTAATTTACCAGTATTATCTAATTGTTTATTATTTGATTGTTCAATACTTGTAATATTTTTTTCTGACATAAAAAATAATTATGTATAAATTTTTTATATTATACATAATTATTATAAATAATCAAGTTTTTATATCCTATCAATAGTTCAAATTTTTAACTTAACTTTTTCAATTTTTAAGTAAAAATCTGTTAAACCTCATTTACATTCAAAAGGTATACTATATCATGTTTTTTGCTCTATAAATTTAATAAATGGTAAAACTATTTTTCATACCATATCATTTTTATTAGTAGTATAACTTGAAAGTGGAAAATCTTTATTAGATACTTCTTTTCACTCATTTTCAAGTAATTTTGTTATAACCCCTATTGATGTAGTTTGTGAACATATATTCTTTGAAGTAAGTTTTACTGAATCTAAATAAATTTTATTATTTATCATATCAAACAATAATCAATTACATTCTTTTGACAAAATTTCTGCGAAATCTCATATATAACTATCTCAAAAATTATTTTTATAGATAAATTTTGTTTGATCTATATACTTTGAAAATACTCAACTTGCTATATTCTGTTCTACTATAATTCAATTACTTGAAGCTCAATCATCATATGAGCTATATTCTAATTGTGTATTTGTATATATTGATTTTAAATCAGATAATGTTTTTTCTATATTTTCTCTTGAAATTCAAAATTTTGTAACTACTAAATAACCTCCTCACATTTTTCATGAATAAATAGGCATTATTCATAATTTTTCTTCTGAATTATTTATATTTTTTCTAAAATTATATTTAAATTCTTCTGCAAAGGAACTTTGTTTTTCCATAAGAGATACCGCATAACTAAATTGATTTACTGTATCTATAAAATCTTCTATTAATCAGATATTATATCCAGAAGTATATATCCTACTCAAAACCATTATCATCTTTGCACTTAAAATTGAAATATTTGATGTAAAATTATTACTTATAGAAGTATTATCTCAAAATTTTGATAAATAATTATTTACATCATTAGTTATATCATTTTTAATATAGTTACTTATCTCTGATAAAGTATTTTCTCATGCTTTTTTATATGATTCAATAGTCTTAGTTTCTGTTTTAAGCCCGCTGAAAATCATACAATAATCAAATGGTAAATCAGATGAAACTAATCTATCACGATATTTTTCCAAAAAATATTCTGTATTTATATTTAAATCGTCAATTCAATTTGAAATTAAGTATGAAGGTCAGGCTTTATTATAAAGTGTAGATAAAATTATTTGTCATATGGAATTTCAATATCTATTCAATTGTTGAAGTTTTATAGATGAACTAAATATATCTATAAATTCCTGTGATTTTATGAAGTTATCATAATCTAATAATTTATCAGTTGAAATTTTATCTGTTAATAAAAATAATCATGTTGTTAAGATTGCCGAAAAGATTCATGAAAATCAAAAAGAATGCCCCCTAGCTGTTTCTGATAATATTTCTATTTCAAGTCAAAATTCATCAAAATAAAAATCTTTATTTATCTGATTTAGTATTTTTTCTTCCTCTTTAAAAACATTAGTAAAAATTTCTGTATTAAAAACTTTTTTTGTAATATCAAATGAAGTAATATCTTTAAATATAATTTTTTTTTCTTTTATTTTTGTAAATCACAAATGAAACTTCAAATTGATTTTTGAAGTAGTAAAGGCAAAATTAGGCCTTTTCCCATACCCTCCCGGTCACCATGGCAAAGAAAAACATCAACTCATAACCAAATTATTCTTAGCGTAAAAATCCTTATAAACTTCTGGGAATTTTTCTTGTAAAGATGATGTATTCATTTATTTATAGATAAAAAAATATAGCAATATAAGTATATTATTGCTATATTTTTGATAAAATCAAGTCTCGATATTCTGTTATTAATGGCGTAAGACTATTTGTATACTTAGCTTTATTATGTTTAATCGTGTCTAAAACTTCATCTGAAGAAACTTTTACACTTTTTAATGCACTTCCATCAGGAAAACTATTTATTTCTCAATCATACACTCACATGTAAATTGAAGCATCAAATATTCTTTTATAAGGTTGTTTTCATTCTACGTTAACAATTATATCCTTTTCTTCTAAAAGTAATAATACAGCTATTTTTGTAGTATCAACAGTATTTAATAAACTATTAAATTCTTCTTCATTTGTAGCTACTATTCAATCAACTCAAATCTCTTCATCCAATTCTCTCACTAAAGTCTCATCAGCTAAATCTCATGAAGATATATGTCCTCAAACTGTTTTATCTATTAATCATGGAGAATCATAAGTATCACCTCTTTGAACTAATAAAAAATCTTTATCTCTATTTAGTAACAAAGCTCAAATACTTTTAACTTTATGTTTCACCTCTCAAGTTTCTGAAAAATCTTTTTTACTCTCTTCACTAAATTCCTTTCTATTTTGAGTTTTTATATAATTTCAATCGAGATCAAAAACATCAATAAGTTCTTCTGAAAAATTATGTCTATTTTCTGCAGCCATATATTTATATTAAAATCTAATAATTATATAATAAACAATATATAAAGAAAAATACTGAAAAATATATTAAACTAGTACTCTATATTAGAATAACACAATTTTACAATATTAACAAAACTATCTACCCCTTCCACCCCTCCAACACATATCAAACATTCACAATTGTCTTCAGTCTAAATCATTTTCATAATTTTCTTCTAACGTTTGATAATATTACATTTATATTATTATCTGATACCATTAAAATATCATACTCTCACCACACTGAATTTATAAGCTGTATTTTTGTAACAATATTTCAAATATTAAAAATAAAATATTCAGCTAATTTAACTTCTCGAGCAGTTAGATTAAGTATACAATTATTTTTTATGAATAATCTATTAGTCGTATCATATATTATATCATCATTAATAGTCAATATAGTATTAATTACTTCATGTTTTTTTCTTAATAAAGATCTAATTCTTGCATACAATTCCTCTTTAAAATAAGGTTTAAGTAAATAATCATCAATTCATATATTGAATCATTCTACAATATTTTCTAATATTATAGTTCAAAATATAATTAATATTGGTGAATTTGATTTTTTATTTTTAAGCCATTTAACTATCTCAGAACAACTAGAAAAACAAGTTGATGCATCAATTATATATAAATCAGAATCATGTAAGTAATTTTTTTTAAAATCTATAAAACTTGAAAAGCTACTAACACAAAATCATTCTTTCTTTAAATCAATTCAAATTTTAGATATTGAGTATTGTAAATCTTCTACTATTGAAATTTTCATTTTATGTTTATTAAATATAATATGTAAAATATATTTAATACTAAAAAGAAAAATACTGAATAAAAAAAGAAACTGTAAATTTAGTTTCTTTTTTTATTATAATCCAACAATATCTATCATTTGTTTATATTTTTTATCCACTATTTCATTAGCGATTTTTTCTCACTCTTTTAATTTATTTTCTATATAAGTCATATCATTTTCAAAGCTATTATATCTATCTCTTGCTTCTTTAAAATATTCTAAAATGATATCTAGTAATTCTAATTTTGCTTGACCATATCAATAATTTCAAGCTCTATATTTTGAAGCAATTTCTTCTTGTTTTTCTATGCTAGCAAACAGTTTTATAATAGAAAAAACATTACACGTTTCTGGATCTTTTTTTTCTTCTAATCATTTTGTGTCTGTAACAATTGACATGATTTTTTTCTTTAGAGTTTTTTCATCATCAAATATTCAGATGAAATTATCGTAACTTTTACTCATTTTTCTGCCATCTGTTCATGGAATAGTTTGAAGATTTTTTTCTATATGAGCAACTGGTAATTTAAATAAATCAGTTTTATAAGTCTTATTAAAATTTCATGCAATATCACGAGCAAATTCTAAATGTTGTATTTGATCTTTTCATACAGGAACTATATCTATATCATATGAAACTATATCACTAGTCATCAAAATAGGATAATTGAAAACCGACATATTAATTTCAGAATTTTTATTTTGTGAATCTTTAAAAGAATGAGCTCTTAACATTAAACTATATGGAGTTACACTAGAAAACATCCAAGTTATA
>CAXBVF010000068.1:0-5606 GCA_963979005.1 uncultured Candidatus Altimarinota bacterium
TTTTCTAACTCTTCGTATTCAGATACTAAATTATCTAGATTAAATTTCATAAAAATATTTATACATTTTAAATTTGGCCATATATTAGTTAAAAATAGCAAAATAGCAAGAATATTAAAAATATTGACTTTTTATAATTTTTATTTACATTACATCAAATTTTAAAATTAAATTATCTCATGAACTTAGACTTAGAACAAAATCATAATTTAGTTACAATTCCATATAATAGAGATTTACAAATACCAAAAGTAAAAGCTGATATAGAGAATATTTCTAAACCATATAAGCCATTAGTATTTGAAAATAAGTGAAGAACTATATTGGAAAAATTAGAAACTGATTTAAAAATGATGAATCATAATGAAATAGTTGAGCATTTTTTAAATACCTGAGTATACAAGCATATAATATACCTAGACTCGGCATTTTTATTTCAAATATTAAAAAAGGAACTTAGCGTACTCGAGCCTCAGTTAATTAGAAAAAAAGTATATAGTAATAAAAAATTATTAGAATATTTATTTAGCTCAGATAATTGAAAAGAGTTCTTATTTCAAATGTTTGAAGAATGCACAGCCAAAGAGAATATTAATCCTAGTTTTCAAGTAGTATTAATGTTTGAAAATGAAGAAAGATATTTTAATAGTATAAAGAATAATTCAAAGCTTAAAGATAAGATGGATAGAGCAAGTTTAAGATCCCCTTTCTATCAAATAATAAATAAATTAAAACAAAAAGAAGACTAGTTAGTCTTCCTTTTTTTATTCATTATCTCTTTTAAAGTTTGAAATTTCGTATTCTAGTTCCGTATATCAATACTCCTCATATATTTCTATAAAAGCTAAAAGCTCTTCTAGTTTATCAAATCATACTTCATAATGTGTAGTTAAAAATTTTTCTACATCTTCTTTGCTATCAAATTTATTTTTAAGTAACAATATAAATAGTTTTAAAATTTCATCTTCTTCTCATCATTCTAGCTCAAATGATTTATAAAAGTATTCTTCTGATTCTTTGTATTTACCAAGTTTTAGTAGACTGTATCAAACATAAAATACATTTAAATACTCTAGCTTATCTTTTTCATAGGCATTTTTATAACTCTCTAATGATAAATTATAATCTGGAAGTCATAGAAAAGAATGCCCTAACATTAAATGATTAAAACTATTCTCAGGATCTAGTTCAATAGATTTAGTATAAGCATCAATTGCTCAAGTTAAATTACTAGCATAATAAAATATTTCTCATTTTTGTGAAAAAGCCTCTGCATCCAATGGATCTAGTGCTATTAACCTGTCTATAGATTCTAATGCTCATGTGAAGTCATAAGAATCACTATAATTTTTTATTACTGAATCAAAATATAAACCCCAGAAATCATCTGGATTTAAATCTAAAGATTTTTCTATATCAGCTGTAAATTTATCATATTCATATAGCTCATGATAAGTAGCTCATCTATGAGAATACATTTCAGCTAATTCAATATCATTGTTATTGCTATACTTAATAGCATTATCAAAAAATACTAGTGCCCTATTATAGTCTCATTGATCATATAGAGTAAATGCTTTATTAAAATTATATAAAGGGTCCTCAGGTTTAAGCGCTAAGGCCATATCATGTTTTTCTAATGCTCAAGTATAAAATCACTGTTCAGATAAGTCCACTCATTCATTATTTAAGCGTACATCCTTATTTATTATCCAATTTACTCAATAATAGATTCAATAAACTAGGAATATTCATAGTATCGATAATAATTGTTTCATAATATTAAAAGATTATAATTTATATTTTAACTTGTCTAATGCAATTTCTCTTCATGCGACTACTACTTTTGGATTAACTCCTTCTGATTCCTCTTCTCATTCTTTAGCTTCAAAGAAAAACGAATTATCCATTCAGGTTTCCTCTAAAATCTTCTTAAGTTCTGGTTCTATTATTCTCATTACTCATAGTTTATCCAAAACATCATAAACTCTAAGTAAAGCTTCCTTATTATCAAAATCCGTCATTCTAATAATTTGCTCTAACCTAATTCATTTTGCTTCAAATTTGAAATCTCAAAGATATTTAACATCTACTGCTTTTGGATTAATGTTATCCTTCAAATCATATATCTTGATTTCTTGTATTTCATCTTTATTTAAAGATTTTTCATCAACTATGTCTTTTGCATAATTATCTATCAAAAAATCTATTAATTCAGGAATTCATTCTCATGTAGCTGCTGAAATAACAAATGTTTGTTTATCAAATTTTTTCTTGAATTCAGAGACAATATAATCCTTCATTTCATTATCTAGTAAATCTGCTTTTGAAAATACTACAATTTCTTCTTTATTAGCCAAATCTGGAGAAAATAATTCAAGTTCTTTTCTAATATCAGAGTAATCACTAAAAACTTGATCCATTCTATACATATCAAGTAAATGTAATAAAACTCCAGTTCTTTCTATATGTTTTAAAAATTCTATTCATAATCATTTTCATTCAGAAGCTCCAGGTATTAGTCATGGAACATCTTCAAGTACTAATGATTTTCATTTATGATCAAGTACTCATAAATTTGGAGTAAGAGTAGTAAATGGGTAATCACCTATTTTTGGTTTTACATTAGTAACATTTCATATAAGTGTTGATTTTCAGGCTGATGGAACTCATATAATACCTATATCGGCTACAAGTTTTAATTCTAAATGCAAATCTTTTTCTTCTGATACATCTCATAGTTCTGCAAAAGCAGGAGCTTGTCTAATTGAAGAACAAAAGTGAGAATTTCAAAAACCTCATTTTCATCATTTTGCAACTAATAATTTTACATTATTTTCTGATAAATCAGCAATAATATCCATTGTGTTAGCATCTTTTACAATAGTTCAAACTGGGACTTTTAAAATTAAGTCTGGAGAATTAGCTCAGTGACAATCTTGAGTTCATCCTCACTCTCATTTAACTGCACTTAGTACTTTTTTATGCCTATATTCTGAAAGAGTATTTAAGTTTTCATCTGTTTGAAGAAATACACTTCATCAATCACCAGCATTACCTCCCCGAGGTCCTCATTTTGGGATATATTTTTCTCTTCTCCATGAAACAAGACCATCTCATCATTTTCAAGAAATTACTTTTATTTTGACTTCATCTATAAACATTGTGAAACTATATTAGAAAGTATATTTATTAATTTTCAAGTATTATATATAAAAATAAAAAAAAGCAACTACTATATAATAGTAATTACTTTTTATTAGTTATTATTTGGTGTCAGTGGGTGGATTTGAACCACCGACCACAGGGATATGAATCCTGGGCTCTACCCCTGAGCTACACTGACAAATTTTTTATATGTGTTGAATTTATATTTAAAAAGCTTCCAAAGTCAAATTTATTAGTATTTTTTTTTGACTTATAAGGATTAATAAATAGAATGCAGCTACTTTTTAATTATAAAGAGTATATTTATATCCTTCCAGGTATTAATCTGGATAATAACCCATAGGAATACAATGATAAACTATGAACTAATGACTATTGTTGACCCAACGATTTCAGAAGAAGAAAGAAATGCTTCAATCGATGAATTAAAAGCGTTACTTAAGAAAAATTCTGTGAAAATTGAAAAAGAAGATGTCTGGGGAGACAAAAAAATGGCTTACAAGATAAATGGATCTGATAGAGGTTTTTATACTCTATACGATTTAGATATGGATGGTAAACTAATTAGTCAAATATCTAAAACAATGAACTTAAACAAAAGCATATGGAGATATATGTTTGTTAAAAAAGAAGCTTAATTACAATAATTATTTATACTTTATAATTTTTTTAGAAAAAGATGAGAACAGTTAACAAAGTTATACTAATTGGTAATATTACTAGAGACCCTGCTATAAAAACTACAGAAAATGGTAAAAAAGTTGCTTTATTCACTATTGCTACTAATAGATACTATAAAACTGCTGAAGGTGAACAAAAATCTGAATCAGAATTTACAAACTGTGTTGCATGGGGAAATTTAGCTGAAAGATGTGAACAATTTCTTACAAAAGGAAAATTAGTTTACGCTGAAGGTAGATTAAAAACTAGAATTATCGATAAAGAAGACTGAACTAAACTTTATAAAACTGAAATTGTTGTATCTAATATAATCTTCTTGAATAAAAGATCTGATTTTGATGAATCAGAAGCTTGAGAAAGTAATCATGATACTGAAGAAGATAAATTCTAATTATAAAATATAAGTTATCAGGCCTTATGAAGGTTTGGTTGAAAGCCACAATTTATTACTATTAACATAAATATTATGTCTAAAACTATATGTCCTTTAGATGGACAAAACATTGATTATAAAAATGTTGAACTATTAAAAAAATACATAACAAAATTTGGGAAAATTACTCCTAGATATTATACAAAAGTATCTTTAAAGAATCAAAAAAAATTAGCAAATGCAATTAAAAAAGCTAGAATTATGGCTTTACTACCATTTGTGAAAAAATTTGATCCTAACTTTGAAGGATAATTCAAATAAATAAAAAAAGAATAACTAAATTAGTTATTCTTTTTTTATTTGTTAATTATTTTTAAAGCAAAAACCCTTCCCCCGAAGGGGATAGGGCTTTTTGTTCATCATTTTGCTTTTTAATTAATAATAGGTAATCCCAGGGTTCAAGCTGAGTAATATATAAGAATATATTTTGCCCTTTATTAAGAAATAAAAAATTTTTCCCTACAGTAGGGATATTTACACTCATGATGTTCTCTCCTTTCCATTTTTATTATAACTTACAAAAATAAGTCTAAAAAAGTATATAAAATAAGAAGATTTTATCAATATTATTATTTATTTTCTGGTTTTAATAATTCAATTACATAATCAGGTAATTCGTGATCTTCCTCTATTTTATTTACTGGTTCAAGAAATAACTGTACTTGAACTACATTTTTAGTTCAATCTCAAGTACGAAAATGAGCAACTCATGTTCTATCTAATTCTTGTAGTAATAGATATATATCAGAGGAATCTAGTGATAATCCTTTCTTATTTACTTGTGGTAATGGTATTGAACTAGAAGATGATTTTAATTTATAATCGTTTATTAACATTGTTTCCTTTATATGTGGCATAGAATTATCTAAATGATTAGAGTTTTGATTTCCTATAAATTGAAAAATTTTTTCTATTTCTTCATTCTCATTTATTCATGATAATAATCAATCAAAATCATAATTTTGAGGCACTGTATTTTGATATGGAGATGTTTCAGTCATAAGTAATTTATTAAAAATAATATATACTATTATACCATAATTATAGTAAATAGCAAATATTCTGAATAAAAACTTTACTTTTAGCTTTTTATTCATATAATCCCCGCAAATTATTAATTTTTAACTAATACATATATGTCATTTAGAAATATTGCGATAATAGCCCATGTAGATCATGGTAAAACTACTCTTGTAGATGAACTTTTAAAAGCTGATGATAACTTCGATACTAGAGTTGGTATAGAAGAAAGAGCTATGGATTCTAATGCCCAAGAACAAGAAAGAGGTATTACAATTTATTCAAAAAATACAGGTATTACTTA
>CAXBVF010000069.1:0-5500 GCA_963979005.1 uncultured Candidatus Altimarinota bacterium
TCATATTTCTAATTGTACAGGATTTCATAATGATATAGTATTCCAATCATTATCATAACTACTATTTCATTCTCCAGCTTGTGGTAAAGTAGTTCAAGAAGATATAGTACTATATTCTGAATTTAAATTTCACGAAAAATCAGTATCTGAATACTCAGTAGTATTATCTATAGTTCAAGAATTATTTCTAACATTAACCTCATATAGTCAATCTTCTATTCAACTATTTGCTTGATAATAGGCCTTTGAACTATTTTCTACTCATTTTATATCCTTTGAAAAAGGTATAACATATTCCAATATTGTTATAGCCAAAAGACTAATGATTATTACTAATCACATTGCCAAAATCAAACTAAATCATTTTTTATTATTTATCATATTTATCTTGTTATTCCCATTTATTAAAAGGGCTATGATTAATTATTTACTATATATATCACTTAAATTTATTGTCATAGAAAAGTCCATTTCTTTTCATTCTCACTTAATCATTTTTCTTGTTTTCCAACTAGGTTTAATACTAAGTTTTAATATAACATATGGAGAAATACTAATAGCAGGATCATAATTTTTCCAAGCATAATTTATATCTTTATTTGGATATGCAAATACTTCAAATTTAGTTACATTTACTGTATCAGGAAATAATGGTTGCCAATAATCATTGGCTACATTTCATGCTATAACTGACGTTCATCAAGTAAATTCTGGATTAATCAGCCAAGTATCAATTATTCAATCATTTTCAGTATTATCAGCAGCTCAACCAATCACATGGTCTCACATTCAAAAATCTACTCAATCTAATTTTAAATACTGTATAGTTCCAATACATCCTGTTCAAGTTATTGTATTAGTATTATCTATTGTACAAGATGAAGTAGCATCAGGGTCTTGATCAACATACCATCTAAAAATAGTTCTAGTTAGTTTATCTCCACTAATCAAATATAATTCTGTTAAATCAACTCAATTAGAAAATACTTCTGGTCATTCTCAAATATATTCATCATCGTCATCTCATATGGGATCTGAATCTCCATCCTCATCTCATAAATCATTATCATAATTTGAATTATAATCTATAAACTGAAAAGAATATTCTCCATATCTCTGGTCTTCTCAATCATAATCTACAGATCATAGATTAAATTTTGAAACACAACCAGTTCATGTCATAGGATCAGAATCTAGGCTAGTACATTTATAAAATAAATCTCCATAACTTGAAAAAGCCGTTACATCATCTACAACAGTTCAAGCATTTCAAAAATTACCAAATCAAGATACTTCATCGAAATGTCATGATGAGTATGTTGTATTTCAAATGACTTTTCTATTAAAATATTCTTCATAATCAATAGTTCATCATTTCTTTATCATTTCAAAAAGTTTTTCTGTGAAGTAAAAACTTTCTTTTTGAATATCTGTTTGTTGAATAATTCTAGCCTTTCAAATAGTAACTGAAGATAATGCCTGGAATCATCAAATAATTACTAGAGAAACTATGATTATTCAAACCATTATTTCTATTAATGTGAATGCCTTTTTTATTTTTAGACCTTTCATAATTTTTTATTATTTATTTTTAAAAGTAGAATTTAGCAGATCAGAGAAAAACGAACTTATTTTATAAACACTTGGTTTTTCCCAAAAATAAATGTTCCATTTCCTAAATATAAAATCAAGAAAATTAAAGAAAAGATTTTCTTTTTTTGTTGTATTTTTATTGCTTGAAAAAAATATTTTAATACTTCTGAAAAATGAAAAAACAAAACTTAGCAAAAGAGCTATGCTATCAAAAAAACTATTATTTACTATTTTCTTTTTTTCCATATATCTTAAATATTTTTCTCTCCAAATAAACAACTAATATAAAATATTATAAAGTATTTGCAAAAATATCAAATCTTATTAATCTTAATTAATAAATTAATTTTTAAAATAAATTATGAGTCTAAGAAATAAAAAGATAAAAAATAACTTTTTAAATGAATTAAAAATAATTTCAAAAAATTTTAAATTCAAAGGTTTAAATCTTTCCTTTTCAAAACAATTAGTTTTACTTTGAACTATTTTATGATTCATAAGTTTATTTATGCCTTGGATTAATAATTGAAATAATTCAGAGTCATGGAATGCATTTAATTCCCTGACATGAAATATTTGATATTTATTAATTTTTGTATTTATTTTACCTATTTTTGTTATTCTATCTACAAATTACAAAGAAAAAATAAAACTATATTCTGATTTATCATTAAAAAATCACTTTACAATAATAGCTTCTGGTATTTTTATTATCAGCTTCAGTATCATAACTCTAAGCTTTATAAATGGCTTTAATACCTTTGTAGATAATACTTATTATTGAAATGGGATAATTCTATCTATGACTTCTTGAATCATAATATTAATCTGATGATTACTAATAAGAAAAGAGTATTATACAAACAGTTCAGAGATTATTTTGGATAAATTAAATCAAGATAGAGAAAAAGCAAAAGAAAAGGATAATATGAAATTACCTTTTTAAAATAAAAATAGTTTGACTTTTTATATAAAGTAATTATATATTATACAGAAGAATATCTATTAAAAAAATATAGAATGACTACTAAAGTATTAAGCAATAAAAATATAGTTGAGTCTTTTAGCGACATACTTGACTCTCTTTCTAAAAAAGAAAGAAATGTTATTGAGAGAAGAGTATGACTTTTTTCTGACAAAGAAACTCTACAAAATATTGGTAGTTCTTTTTCACCATGTATAACTAGAGAAAGAGTTAGACAAATAGAAGAATCATGAATTAAGAAAATTTGAAGAATAGTAAAGGCTACTTTACTTACAAGTATACAAGAAACAACAAACAAATATCTTCTACTTCACTGAGGATTAATTTCAAAAGAAAAAATAACTAATATATTAATCAAAGAATTAAAACTTGAAAAAGATGTTAATGCTTGAATTATAGAAGTTATTATTCAATCGGATTTTGATATAAAAAAATCTAAACAAAAGCTTGGATGTAAAATATATTTTACTCTGCCTAATGCAAATAAACAAACAATTGAACTAGTTCATAAAGAAGCATTAAAAATTCTTAAAAAGAAAAAAGATGTAATGGACAAAACTCATCTTTATGAATTAATAGCTGAAAATTTTAAATCTAAAGAAATTCTAGCTCTTACATATATTGATTCTATACTAGACTTATTTGATGATATAGTATTTTGAGAAGAAAATTTAGTAGGTTTAACTAAATGGAAAATTCTTAATCCAAAAACTCTTAAAGATAAATCAATCTACATAATGAAAAAGGAAAAAGTTCCTATGCACTTTGTAGATATTTCAAACAAGATTACTGAAATGTTATGAGAAACAATTAAAGTAAATACAATTCATAATGAATTAATTAGAAATCCTGAGTTTGTATTAATTGGTAGATGAATATATGCTCTAAAAGAATGGGGTTTTATACCTGGAACTGTATTAGATGTAATCATTAGTATTCTAGAAAAGAAATGAAAACCAATGAATACTGAAGAAATTACTAAAGAAGTTCTAAAAACAAGAAATGTGAAACAAACAACTATTTATATGAATCTACAAAACAAAAATCGTATTGAAAGAGTTTGAAGAAATTACTATCAAGTAAAAGCATAAACAATATAATTTAAAAAACTTTCTCTAAAGAGAAAGTTTTTTATTTTTTTCTTTACAAAGATATATAATTTTTTAAAATTGTATAAAATATAAATAATTAAATAAGGAAAACAATAAATGAAAATATTTGTATACGATACAGAAACAACCGGATTTATAAGTAAAAAAGAAACAAATCTAGATTTACAACCAAAAATAGTTCAATTTGCAGGAATACTTTGAGAATTAAAAGACTGAATATTTACAGAAGAAAAAAGAATAAATATTCTAATCAATCCTCAAATACCAATTCCCTTCTGATCTTCACAAGTTCACCATATATATGATATAGATATTAAAGATTCCCCATTTATAAAAGATGTAATTGAGGAAATACTAAGCTATATAAATGAACCTGATATTACTATATGACACAATATAGAATACGATGAAGACATGATAAAGCTTGAACTAAAGAGACTAAAACAAGAATATATGTACAAACCAAAACAAACAGTTTGTACAATGAAAAATTCAGTAGATTTTTGTGCAATCAGGTGAAATTGAGCCAGATTTAAATACCCTAAACTGTGAGAACTTCATAAAAAATTATTTTGAGAATATTTTATATGAGCACATGATGCAATGACAGATGTTGAAGCAACGCTTAGATGTTTTGTAGAATTAGTTAAGCAAAATGTAATCATAGTAGAAGAAAAAAAAGATGAACTAATGAGTCTATTTTAATTAATAACATTATACAACTATGTCTAATTTTTGAGACCTAATAAATATTGAAGAATTTGAAAAGAGAGATAACTTCAACGAAGAAAGATGAGATGTATCATTTTTTTGTAAAGATTGTAGAAAATTGGTAGATGCAGGTAGGCCAAATTCTAAATGATATACATTCATCTGTCCTGAATGTAAATGAAAAAATATAGCAGTTTGAACTACTGAATGATTAAAGACAAACTACAAAATTAAAAAATAATTTTGACAAAGTATATATATTTTATATACTCTTTTTATATACATTGTATATATTTATTTTTAACTCTATTATTATGAACAAGCAAGACGCTTTAAACAACGCACTATCGATGATAGAAAAACAATTCGGGAAATGATCAATTATGAAATTGTGAGACGAATGAGCAAGAACTAAAATTGAAACATTTTCATCAGGTTCACTAGGACTTGATATGGCACTATGAGGATGATATGCAAAATGAAGAATTGTCGAAATATATGGACCAGAATCTTCTGGTAAAACCACTCTTACTCTACATGCAATAGCAGAATGTCAAAAAGCATGAGGTACAGCCGCATTTATAGATGCTGAGCATGCACTTGATCCTGAATATGCAAAAAAAATTGGTGTTGATACAGATAACCTACTTATTTCTCAACCTGACTTTGGAGAGCAAGCATTAGAAATAGTTGATGCTCTAGTTAGGTCATGAGCTGTTGATTTAATTGTTGTTGATTCAGTAGCTGCACTTACTCCAAAAGCAGAAATAGAATGAGACATGTGAGATTCTCATATGTGATTACAAGCTAGACTTATGAGTCAAGCACTTAGAAAAATAACATGAGTTATTAATAAAAGTAATACAACTGTTATATTTATCAACCAAATTAGAATGAAAATCTGAGTTATGTTTGGTAGCCCAGAAACAACAACATGAGGTAATGCCCTAAAATTTTATGCAACTCAAAGACTAGATATAAGAAGAAAAGCAAAAATTGAAAAATGAGTAGCTATGGATAAAGAAGTACTTTGAAACCTAACCAAAGTAAAAGTAATAAAAAACAAAATTGCTCCTCCGTTTAGAGAAGCTGATTTTGA
>CAXBVF010000070.1:0-5477 GCA_963979005.1 uncultured Candidatus Altimarinota bacterium
AGTGCCTGTGTTTGGGCGCGAGAATCACAATCTAACCTTATTCGTTATGTGTTTTGTATGTATGTAATAATTTGCTTAAATAAATTTGTTTCATTATTTTTTACTTTTGCATTAGAGAAAAAGCTTTTTTTTCCGATAAAAATTAAATTCTCCTTAGTCCTTGATATGGCAACATTCAATCTTTTTTTATCTATTAAAAATGAAATGTTGCCATATGTCTTAACCGTGGAATAAATTATGATATCTGCCTCTTCTCCTTGAAAGCTATCCACTGTGTCTATTTTAAGATTAGAAATATTTAGTAAATTTAATGTTTTTATTTTGTTTCTTATTTTTCTTTTTTGAGCAGAATATGGAGTAATTATACCTATAGATTTGCAAACTTTTTTCTTCTCCAAATACAGGCTAATCTTTTGAAGTAAATTAACAATAGAATCAACTTCTTTCAAATTATAACTGCTCGTACCATCAAATTCATGTTTCCCACTTACATCGACCCATCTAATGATGTTATCAGGATCTAAAAAGTTATTAATATCCTTAGCTTGCCCGTTTGTTAATTTGTTTTCATAGAAAAGAGTACTTATTAGATTTCCGATGTTCTCAGGCATTCTAAATTGCTCATTTAGCATTGCCTTATTACTATCTGTAACTTTCTCAAATAATTCCTCAAAAAAACTTTTTTTCAAAATCTCTAAATCTTCTAAATTTAAATCATCTTCATCATCTTTTTCCAGCTTTTTTAACAATTTTCTATCTATCGTCGGTGGTAACTGATTATGATCTCCTATTAATATTACTTTTTTTGCTCTTAACAATGGTATTAACAATTCTGGAGCAGTTGCTCGTCCAGCTTCGTCTATTATTGCTATATCAAATTCAATTAAATCTAAACCCAATGATTTATTAGCCAGCCCCACACAAGTAGCCCCTATAATCTGATGTTTACTTATTAATAATTCTTTGATTTCATTGTCCATATCTCTAAAATCTGATTTGTAGATTAACCCCATCCACTCATTGGCAAAATTATATAATTTTTTATTTAATTCTTTTTTATCTTTAAATTCAGAAGAAAAATTAAAATTATTAAAGAAACCTAAATCATGATTTTTATTTTGCTCTAATTTTATGAAATTGCTTTTCACTATCCCTTTATAATGTTCAAACCAGTTTTCAACAGTAAATTCTTTGATATTCTCATATTGAATCTTATTTTCATTTGGAGCAATCCTAACTATAGTATGTCCATCTTTTTCAAACCATTCTCTATTTTCTCTATCAATACCATCAAGTACATTATCAACCGCAACATTTTGTTGAGAAACAATTAAAATTTTAGAACACCTATCTTGTTTTATTGTTTGATAGATCATTTCTTTTATTATTGTTGTTTTTCCAGTACCCGGAGGACCTTGAATCAAAAATATATTTTTTTCATTAAAAGCTTTTCTAATAGTATCTTTCTGATTGACTGTTAGGTTGTTATTTTTAAAGTTCAGCTTAAAATTATTGGTAATCTGTTTGTATGTTATTAGATTTGGTGAAACAAGCATTTGCTTTAAATCGTGATTAACTATTTTTGAAAATGAAAAGTCTTTTAAAGCTTTTTTCTGTTTTTGCAGTACGGATTGGTAGTTTTTTATCTTTACAGATAGTTGACTACTCTTTTGAATACCACCTAAATCCTTGATAAAATCTATTTTTGATTTTAATATATTCTCTTCTATTGAATAATCATCCAAAAATCCAATATTTATATCATCTAGCTCAATTGTAATATCCCAAGGTTTTTTATCTTTAAATTTATTACTATAAGTATTTAGATTTTGCACATAAAACACTATCGCATTACCATCTATTTCATACTCAGTATATGGAATAATCAGTTTATCAAAAAAGTTTTCTTCTATTTGATAATCTATAATTCTTTGCCATTTTTTAAAAAAATCAAAATCATTATTAATATTTTTTGATGAATAAGTAATATAGTTAAACTGCTCTTTAATAAAAACTGAAAAATCATTAAAAGTATGATCTCTATTGAGAGATAAACCTTTATAAGTTTGGTCATAAATATTTTTTTCAATTAACACTATTTCATAGGGTATTACAAATGAATTTGATGCTGTCTTATTAATGTCTATTAATGAAATATCCAGCAAGTTTAATAAGTTTTCATTTTGATTGATTGTTAAAGATAACATGTAATTATCAACTTTCAACTGTAACTGTGTACCCTCTAATCTTAAAGCTTGAAAACTATGCCTTTGAAGAGACATATCTAACTGTTCAATTATTGAAATAGGCAAGCCTTCACTTATTTCAAACACTATAGGTATTGAAATACTTGATATTTCCTGAGTTCTATCAGTATATTTTTCTGTAACAAAAATATTTCTTAGTAATAGGTCATATTCTTGTATTTTTACCTCAAAGCTATCACGCTCCTTGTATTTCTTTAAAGGATATAATTTGTCAGGTCTTTTTATATTCAAATCAACATCTTTGTACAGCAAAATTAATTTTTCTTGATTTTGTTTTTCATTAAATTTTGGCTTAACCTCAAAGCTCATGTTGTCTAATATATACTGGTACAGCTCCCCCTTTATAGCAGAACCAGTAAAAAATTTATTATTCTTATTCTTAATTACAAGAATAATAAGCTCTGGCATATTACTCTCATAAACAGTTAATTCATTTTTGTTATGGTAATCATCTAATTGTAGTTTTTGATCATACCTATTCCACCCAGATTTTGTATCATTTTTTATAGATATTTCTTCTTTGGTAATATATGCCAATTTCCCAAGATAAATATAATCTTCTGGTAAAAGTGCTTGAGGCATATCTAAATCAAAAATCTCATTGTACTTTTTATATTTAGCTAGATCGTTTAATTCATTTTCAAACCAATCTAAATATTTCCAATAGGCATCAAGTCTATTTTTAGCGTCTTCTACCTTGTTTCTATTATCTAATAGTGATTGTTTTTGATATGGGGAGATTGCTTCATTGCTCAACCCATCAGATATGGCTTTAGTTAATTTTTCTAAATCATTTTTTATATCTTTTTTTTCATTTTTATAAAATTCCACCTCTTTTAGAAATTTTTCTTTTATTTTCTCATAATTTTCACGAGCAATTTCATACATATTTTGATTATGTACATTAATCTTCAAGTCAAATTTATTTTTTAACTCAGACAGCTCACTATTTAATTGATCTTGTCTTTCTCTTTCTTCCTCCGTTAAGCTGTCAAGGAGCCAACTTGCAGCAGTTGCTGCAATGGCTACACCTGCAAAAACTGCAACTAATGGGAGCATTAATTTTGCCCTAGTAAAACTAAATTATTCATAAATGATAATTTTTGCTGGTGTAGATGTTCAAATAAAGTCATTACAGAAGAAGATGTTAATCCATCATTTTCTTGATATATTTTAATTTCTATTTCAATTTTATCTATTTTATCAATCAACTTTTCTATTAAATCTAGTTGTCTCAATTTTAGATTATAGTCATAATCTAACTTCTGTGATTCTAATTCATAATTTCTTTGGATTTTAAATATATCCCTTTCAAACTCGGCTAATTCAGAAGCTAAACGATTATTTGATTCAGCTATTCTAACTCCCGACTCCATAGCTATTTGTTTTGTTCTTTCAATTTCTTTGAATAAATCAAAACCACTTTTTAATACTTCTGCACCTGTATTGACTATTTCTATAAATTGATTGCCTGATAAATCTATGTTTTTCTTGACGCTTCTCATTTTATCCACCTATAATTTCTAATGTTGTATTCATATATAAAGCCAACACTTCATGATATTTTTTTTCTATCTCTTTTGTCCCTTTACTATATGGATGCTCTTGTTTATATTTTTCAACTTCATTTTTCATTTTTAAAAAATATTGTTTTGATGATTGGTATGCTTTTTGAAATATTTCACTATTTTGTCTATTTTGTTTTAGTTGCTTTTCTATTAAATTACTATTTTGTTTTAACTCATATCTAAATTTTTCTTTTTTTATTCCTGATATTTTTTTAAAGTTATTAAACTCTTGTGATAAAGTTTTAATTTCAATTGTTAATTGTCTATTTTGTTCTTTTACTTGTCTGTAATTTGAATATGATACAAAAAGCTCTCCAAGCGAAACAACCGCATCTATAAAAACTAAAGTGGGATTAACTTTTGATAACCCCTTTGATCCATATTTTGCAAATTGATAAATAATTTTTGAGTTTCTACCAACTTTACTAAATTGTTTGGTATTGAATCTATCTATATTTCTCATATTTCATTCATTATGTCATCAATATTTAAAAACTTAATTTCGTCGAATTCTCGAATATTTGTTTTAACGTTTAACAATAGTAGCTCGTCAAGTGAAAATATTTCAATGTTTTTTAACTTGGTTGCTACATCATTATTACTGATAATCGGACTTATTTTTAAATTAGGTTCCTTATGCTTATGTTCGTTAGTAATTGTTAAACAACTACCGTTAATTAGGTTAAAATACTTATAATTATTAAATTTCACTTTAATACTATTAATAAAATCAGTATGATATGCTTCACTATCAAATATTTTATTAACTTCAAGCACAGGGATAGCTATAGAAATGAAATTCTCATCGTATTCTTTTTTATTTTTTAGCGAGCTAATAAACTCATCTTTATCAATGGAGTAATTATAATATAGTTGATTGTCAACTTTGTTAATATTAAATATAAATTCTTCTAAATGTTTTTCTACGATATTTTTGTAATTTGAAAAATTATTTAATAACAATGTTTTTATTTTATTTGTGTCTTGCTTTATAATTTCATCAAACTTATTTTGCATTTTGTAGTCAAATAAATTATCTTTAACTATATATCCAGTACTATTAAGATCAAATTTTGTACTATTTGTTGCATATAGTTGTTTTGACTTATTTTCAACGTAATGCTCAAGTGCTATTTCTATTTTCTTTTCATTAAAATAATTTATAAACTCAAACAGTACTACTGTTTCTTCTCCTTTTTTTGTTAAAATAAAATCGTTATCCAAATATTTTCTTGATATAGCAAAAGCTAATTGCTTCTCTATAACAATCTGATTAATCTGGATAATATTAGATATGTCTTTAAGCTCCATTTTATCGCTTATAGCTTTCATACAAAAAATAGTAAATTCACCCAGTTCTTTTAAGATTTGATGATCTATTTTTAAACCAAAAACTGAAAACTTAAAACTAATTATCACTAAATTTACCTGTATTTTTGTGGGTGGGGAATATTTAATTTCAAATTAATGCTAATACAATATCGAAAACTAAAACTCGCTATCTTTAGACACATAACGCCCAGCATGAGGGGCGCGCTGCACGGAAATAACGATAACCGCTTAACTTTATCGCGTCCCTCTCGATGCTTTTGTTGGACGGAGCCGCTGACGCGGAGAAACAAGACACAGCATAAAACCACTC
>CAXBVF010000071.1:0-5312 GCA_963979005.1 uncultured Candidatus Altimarinota bacterium
ATATAAAATATCTATTGAAGATATAGAAGTAAAAGAAGAAGAATGAGGAGGTGAGTGAAGTAGTGAAGAAAAATAACCTCACCCCAACCCTCTCCTTTGGAGGAGAGGGAGTAAAGATAAAAACTGTAGCCTCTTTCTCCCACAAGGGAGAGAGAATTCAAGAGTGAGGTTTTATTTTATAACAAAATAATCATGAAAGTATTATTCCTAAAACATGTAATTAATGTTTGAAAAGAGGGCGATATAAAAGAAGTGAAACCAGGTTATGCCGCTAATATGTTATTTCCTAAAGGATTAGCAGTAGAATTAACTCCAGCAGCTGAAAAAAAACATAAAGATAAGCTAAAAAGAGAAGAAACACATAAAAGAGGGTTAATAGAGAATAGACATAATCTTTCAGAAATTTTAAATTGAGTAAAATTAGAATTTACACTTAAAACCTGAGCTAATCACAAGGTATATTGATGAATTTGAGAAAAAGATATTATAGTTGAAATAAAAAAGAAGCATAGAATAGAGCTTTCAAAAAAACATATAGAAATGCCAGATGGACATATTAAAAAATTATGAGAATCACAAGTATTTATAAAACTTGGAAAAGATGCTATGGCTAAAGTATTTATAATTATAAATGAAGAATAATATGTATCTTTGAATTGATCTTTGAGATAAGAGATGTTGAATTGCAGTTGAAATAAATGGTATAGTTTTTCCTAAATGAATTATTTTAAGACCAAAGTTAATAAACGAACTAAAAAAGATGATTTCTGAATATAATATATCAGTTTTAGTAGTTTGATTACCATATGATCTTTATAATAAAAATTTAAAACAATTAGATAAAACAAATGTATTTATAGAAAAATTAAAAAATATTTTTCCGAAATTAACTATAGAATCAATTGATGAAAGGTTTACTAGTTTTGAGGCTGGAAATATTCTTGATATGGTTTGAGTAAAAAATCAAAAATGAAAAAAAGATGATATTTCAGCTGCTCTGATTTTGGAGAGTTATCTTAAGCAAAAAAAGTAATTTTTGTAGATTATTTATTTGACTTTGGAGGGTGTTTATGACATAATACCAAGGTATTAATTTATTTACAATTATCACATATGAAAAACATAAAAATATTACTATTATTAATTAGTTTTGCTATATTCTCTTGAAATGTTTCAGCTGCTACAATTGATAAAATTGAAGCAACATCTAATAATAATATAGAGGTAACAGCTAGTCAAGATGTTGTATTTTCTGATATTAATGTAAAAGGTGAAATTAAATTATTAAAAGATATCCCTGTATCTTTCAGTGCTCCAGATTCTGAGAATTTCAAAAAAATAGTTTTAAATCTATCAACTGATTTAACATCAAATACATCATATAGTTTAATCACAATCTTAGGTGCTGATTGAAATATAGATTTTAGTATTTGAGAATTTCTTAACTGAGAAATGCTTAATCCAAATTTACTTGAATGAGAAGATGGAATTGAAAAAGTTTCTGTTATTGATTCTAGAACTTTAGAAGTTTACTTTACTACAGATTTAATAGAAGATACTTTTGAATTTAAAATTTTAAGTGAAATAGAAACAAGTAGTTTAACTTCAGTTTGAGATAATATGCTTGATATAGAAATATCTAGAAATCTAGAAAAATCTACAGCTTATATTCTTATGATTTTAAGTTTAGAAGATGCAGTTGGTGAACAATTAGTTTTAGATGAAGATTTATATGATTTTGTTACATCTGCTGATTTAGAACAAGAAGTTGCAGAAGAAGAAGTTGTAATTGCTACTGAGGAAGAAGAACCAGAAGAAGTAATTGAATGAAATATTGAAGAGATAGCTTTAGAATCAGCTGAAACACCAGAAACTTGAACTACTACATGAATTTTGATAATTATAGCAGTAATTGCTAACCTAGCATTCTTTTTAAGAAAAAAGTTTATTAAATAAAAAGAATTAAATAGAAAACTACTCTTAGATTAAAGAGTAGTTTTTTTGTGTTTTAATTTTTTTAATCCCTCCCCTCGTTTCTCGGTACTTCCTTTGGCCCTAAAGGATACACCTTCGGATAAAAAGGAAGATATTACTCCCTTTTTTAAAGGGAGTACCCGCAGGGGGAGGGATTAAAAATAATAGTACACTTTTTTGCTAATTACGAAAAAACATGTTAAAATATATATAATATATAAATTAACATATTTTTAATGAGCAACGTAGTTAAGGAAGAACATTTAATAAAGGATCAATTACTTCAAGTTATGATCGATAATGAATGAAGTGATATGTATATAACTGTTTGAACATATCCAGCTATTAAAATTGGTTGAGAAATAGTAAAAATAGATGATGGTTTAGAAAAATTTACAGCAGCAGACACACAAGAATTTGCAGAATCATTAGCTACAGAGAGACAACTTAAAACTTTGGAAGAAGCAAAAAATCTAGATTTTTCTTTTTCTCATGATGAGAGAAGATTTAGATGTAATATATCATATCAAATGGGGCATTATATGGTAGTTTTAAGATTATTAACTGCTAATATACCTGATATTGAAGAATTATGACTAACAGATACTTATAAAGATGTTACGAAATTATGACAATGATTAATACTAGTTACTTGACCCACAGGTTCAGGTAAAACTACTACTCTAGCTGCGATGATTGATTTTATAAATGAAAACTATAACAGACATATAATTACAATCGAAGATCCTATAGAATATGTTCATAAACATAAAAAATCAATTATGGAACATAAAGAAATAGGGAAAGATATATATGATTATGAAACATGATTAATAGGTGCGATGAGACAAAATCCACAAGTAATATTATTTGGGGAAATGAGAAACAAGGCAGAAATGGAAATGGCACTTAGATTATCAGAAACTGGGCATTTAGTTTTTTCTACATTGCATACCAGAAGTGCTTATCAAACTATTACTAGAATATTAGATAGTTTTAACTGAGAAGATAAAAATCAAATCAGAATGCAATTAGCAGATTCTCTTGTAGCAGTATTCTCTCAAAGATTATTAAAAACTAATGATGGTACATGAGTAAAACTTGCAAAAGAAATACTTGTAAAAAATGCAGCAATTGCTAATCTAATCAGAGAAAATGATCTACACCAAATACCTTCTGTAATCCAAATGGGTTCAAGAGAATGAATGATGTTACTAGAAACTGATATAATCAAACTAATAAATGTATGAGCTATCTCAGTAGAAGAATGACTTAAATTTTCAAATAATCCAAAATTGATTAAAGAAAATGTTGAGGTTTAGGTAGATAATAAAAAAAGAACTCTTATGAGAGTTCTTTTTTTATTTGTACTTAAACTTTAATCCCTCCCCCTGCGGGTACTCCCTTTGGAAAAGGGAGATTTTATATATTATGTTTTATTTTTAATAGGGCATTTTTAATATTATTATTTATTTCATTATTTGTAATTCTAATAACTTTATATCATAAATTGTTTAATATTTTTTCTTTTTCTATATCTAGATTTAATACTTCTTTTAAGTAATGAATACTTCCATCTATTTCAATTATTAATTTTTTTTCATAACAATAAAAATCTGGAATTAAAAATCTATCTAATCAATTATTTTCACTAAAAACATAAATAGGTTTTTGTCTTAAAAATTTTACTCATAATTTTCAAGATTTTATATATTGCCATAATATAACTTCAGATTTAGTCATACTATTTCTTAAGTTTTTCGATGCTTCTTTTATAACATCAGGTATTTTCATATTTATAATATATTTACTTCAATTAAATTAATCTCCCTTTTCCAAAGGGAGTACCGAGGAACGAGGGGAGGGATTAGAATAATAGTACACCTGTAAAATAGAGTAGATATTATTAAAACTGAATTCATCATACCCAACCAACATTAACCCCACATTAATTTCACACCACAAAAAAAAGAACCTTTCTTACGAAAGAGTTCTATTTCCTTACTTTATTAAAGTATTCTATAAAATTTATTTCAATTTCTTTTTTTTCTGTACTTGTATGTATTGATATAATTTTAAATATATTATTGATTGTTCATCTTGAAATTTCTTTATGTTTTGGGATAATTAAAGATTTATTTCATAACTTATATTTTATATGTGAACCTTCTTGAGAGTATTTTTTATATCATAATGAACTTATAAAATTTTCTAAAATTTTAAATTTAACTGTATTAAATATTCACATGTTTATTTTCATTAAATGAAATATTGAATTTATCTAATGAAAAAGATTTTTCTCTAGATAATCAAAATGCTTCTCAAATATTTTTAACAACTTCATCTAAACTTTTTCATTGAGTAGCTATTCATTTTTCTAAAATAGAAGCATCATAGTATCTAGTTTCTTTATCAAAACTTATTTCTATATTTGTCATAACTATATATTACTAAATATTATATACTCATTATATAAAAACTCAAAAACAACACAAACTAATCTCCCTTTTCAAAAGGTACAAGATAGAGTTATGAATATTAATCAATCAACAGAAACAAGTTTTCTTATGTAAAAAACTTTTTTTCTATAAATAAATAGAATCTCTATTATCTACTTCTAATAATTTTATAAAATCATTTACATAGCTAAATAATATTCTGTATTTTCATACTCTTAACCTATAAAATCACTTTTCCTTAGGTTGAAGTTTCTTTATATCTAGATTTAGTTCATATATACTGTCATTTGATTTATTTATTATATCTATTTTTTCTATTATTCTAATTTGAATACTTTTTTCTAATTTTAAAAGTGATTTTTTAAAATTTTTTGTAAAAATTATTTTCATAATATTTCCGACTTTAAATCATTAAAAGAAGAAGTATCATTATTACTAATTTTTTCTAATTTTTGTACTTCATCTTTTTTTAAAGAATTCCAAAAAAATTCTTCCTCATTACTTTTCTCTTCGGAGAAAAGATAGGAAAAAATTATATTAATTTTTTCCTTAGTTTCTAATTTATTAATTGTTTTTGTATTCATAATCATTTATTAATTAGTATTATATACTCATTATATATAATACTAAAAATATTACAATAAAAAAGTATGCAGCCTCTTTCCCTTAGACTTAAGGGAAAGAATTCAAGATAGGGTTACTTTTTTCTAGACATTCAACTTAAGAATTCAAGATAGGGTTACTTTATTGTTTTCAAGTGAGAGCTAAGTACATCATACCCAACCAATATTAACCCCACATTAATTTCACATCACAAAAAAAGAACCTTTCTTTCGAAAGAGTTCTTTTTTAAACTATTATTTTAACAATACTTATTAG
>CAXBVF010000072.1:0-5250 GCA_963979005.1 uncultured Candidatus Altimarinota bacterium
TGATTAAGAAGTCTAGTTAGACAAGATCCTGATATCATAATGGTATGAGAAATCAGAGATAAAGAAACAGCACAACTAGCTGTTGAAGCTGCCTTGACAGGTCATTTGGTATTATCAACAATCCATACCAATTCAGCTGCCTGAACTGTACAAAGACTTATTAATATGTGAGTTGAACCATTCTTACTAGTTTCTGCTATGAAGATGGTAATATCTCAAAGACTATGAAAAAAAATATGTGCTGATTGTAAAGAAGAATATAGTCCAAAAACTTATGAGCTTAAAAAAGCAAAAGAATTATTATCTCCTATCATTGATAAGGATGAACTAGAACATGTTAAATTTTATCATTGAAAAGGTTGTGCTAAATGTTGAGAAACATGATATTCTTGAAGATTATGATTCCATGAAGTAATGGTTGTTTGAGAACATCTTGAAGAATTAATACTAGCAAAAGAAAGTGCTACAGTTTTAAGAGAAGAAGCTATAAAGAGTTGAATGATTACAATTACCCAAGATGCATTATTAAAAGCAGTACTGTGAGATACAACTATTGAAGAAGCTCTTAAGTTAATATAAAAATTCTATCATTTACAATAGAATAAAAAAACAAAAATAAAAACTAAACCATTTATAAAACAATGTTGAATATCTTTAGAAGTAAAAAAATCGACAGTGAACAAGTAAAAGCATTTGATAGTGCAGTAAAAGCTATCAATATTTTTGCTATGCTTTATGAATGGGACAAGGCTAAACAAGCATTAAAAGAAATTGAATATAAAGAAAAAGATTCCTTAAATGTTATTCTAGATAAATTGGATACAATGGATGACAAAGAATGAATTAATGAAAAAGAAAAAATTAAGCTAACTGAATATTTTAAAAAGAAAAAGAAAATATTAGAAAAATTAACAATTAGTCTAGAAAAAAAAGAACATAAATATAATCTGAAAGTAGAAAACGAGAGATTTAAAGTCAGATTTAAAAAAATAAAAGACGAAATAGACATATTAGCTTGAAACAAAAAAAATAATCAGGCCTTATGATTACTACAAAAATTCTTAGAGGAAAACTCTACAAATTCATCAGTTATAAAATTTTATAACAAGCAAAAAAAGAAAATATTAAAGAATATAGATAAGGTTAGAGATGAAAGTGCTGAAAAAGTAAAAAACAATGCAAAACTAGAAGCAATGAATCTAATATGAGAAACTGCAAATCTAGAACCTAAAAAGGAAGAAGAGGAAGAAAAAGAAAAGAAAAAGACTTTCTTTGATAAATTGAAATCAAAAATCAATTTCTATAAAAAGATAAAAGAAAGAATCAGAAAAAAGAAGCTTTTAGATGAAATAAACCTATTAATTGAAGAAGATTCAAAAGTAAAAAATGATATTGCAGCAAGAAAATTAGCTAATATACATAAATGATTGGTAAAAGAATTATCAAGTAATAAAATGCTATGATATGAACTATACTGAAAAATCCTATGAGCGGATAAAATATCAGGTGATACATTCTGATTTGTGGAAAGTGATAATAAATATAATTTCTTCTTATGAGATGCAACATGACATGGTATTAGAGCATGATTTATAATAACTCTATTAAGTAGAATATTTAATAAATATGTTAAAAAAACTAGTCTGTGAGAACTTACTTATGAGATAAATAACTGATTAAAACAAGATCTAAAATCAAGAAACTTCATCACATGAATATTCTTTGAAATATACAAAGATGAAATATGAAAAATGAACTTTGTATGAATGGGACATGAACCTATGTTAATCTATAGAAAAGAGGAATGAACAATGGAAAGAGTAATTCCATGATGACTAGCCGCTTGAATTAGGTTAATAGACAAAGTAAATAAAATCAAGGTTAAAGATTTAGAACTGAAAGATGGAGATATACTATTAACATATAGTGACTGAATAGTTGAAAATAAAAGTGAAGATGGTGTATTTTACTGAATCGATAGATTAGAATTAGCATTTGCAGCTATAGCAAAAAATAAAGCTCAAATACATGAAATATATGATCATATAATAAATGATGTAAAAGAATTTAGATGATGATCTCAATTTGATGATGATGCTAGTATACTTATAGTAAAAAGAGAAATAAAGAAAGATATAGTAGATGAATCTTCTGAATATCTAAATGAATTAAAAGCAAAAGAATGACTAAAAGGTAGTGATATAAAGAAAATGAGATGAAAAACAATTGAAGATATAGATAAGGAACTAGAAGTATTAAAAAAGAAAAAAGAAACAATGAGGATTATAAAAGTCCTTGAAACACTCTATTATACATGAGAAATACTAAAACTAAAACAAGAAGCAATAAGGTTTATTAAAGAATGATTTATTGATAAAAAGATAAATTACTACCTAAAAAAAGCCATTGATAATGAGAAATCGTATAAAATCGAACAAAAGAACCAAAAAGTAGTAAGTAAATACCATATACTAGAGGAGCTACTAAAAAAATGAGATTACAATACTGTAATCACTGAGTCCGAAGAGATAATAAGTAAAGATGGTAATATATAATGAGCTTAGATATTAATCCCTCCCCCCTGCGGGTACTCCCCTTTGGAAAAGGGAGAAATATCTTCCTTTCCAAAGGAAGTACCGAGGAACGAGGGGATGGATTAAAAATAACAAACTACAAAAATTAATTTAATTAAAAACTTTTAAGTAAACACTATGTTTTGAAATAACTTCTATGACAAGTACTGAAATTTTAACAACGACAAGTTTGTTACAATTTTAGAAAAGGCAAGAAAAGCAAAAAGACATAAACAGTGAGATAAGAAAGGTAATCTAAATATGGAGATTACCCTGTTTGAAAGTGTTTCAAAAAAAGAAATGTGGGGTTTTGTTAATAAGTTTTCTATATTTGTAAATTCATGAATCGATATTAAATGAGCACTAGCCATCCTAATAAAACAAATCAAAAATCCGTACCTAAAAAGAGTAGTTACAGAAATGAGAGAAAATATTAATCATGGTATTAGTATCAGTGAAACCATGAATCAATATCCAAAAGTATTTGATTCACTAACAACGGCTCTAGTTTCAGTATGAGAAAAAACATGACAACTTGGTAAAATTCTAGCTGAACTAGATGCCAACTTACTAGAAAATATTGAATTAAAATGAAAGGTAAAATGAGCGATGATCTATCCAGTTATTCTATTTTGATTAACTATTACGATGGTAACCTTTATGATGATATTCATCGTACCAAGAATTACTGAATCATTTGAAAAAGCTGGTAGTGAATTACCATGATTAACACAATTTGTAGTAAATATTTCTAATTTCTTTATAAATGATTACTGAAAATTAATTCTAGCAATTGTATGAGTAATATTCTTAGCAAAAACAATAAATTCTACATATTTCTGAAAAATGATGTTTGCTAGAATGTATACAAAACTACCTATATTCTGATATGTAGTTAAACAATCAAATGTAGTATTCTTTATTAAATCATTTACAATATTACTTGATTCATGAGTATTACTATTAGAATCACTAAAAACATCAAGTAGAGTAGTACCAAATCTAGCTTATAAAAAAGAGCTAATCAGAATAAAAAATGAAGTAGAGGTCTGATTAACTATATCAAAATCACTATGATTAAATCTAGATTATGAATCTAGTGTATACCAAAACCAACTCTTCCCTGAAGAATTTGCTTATGTAGTAAGTACATGAGAAGAAACCTGAAGTTTATCAGAATCACTAAAGAAAGTTTGATACAACTACAACTGAGAATTAAAAAGATATATCTCAAATCTATCTAGTATGATGGAACCAGTTATTATCGTAATTGTATGATTCTTGGTAGGTACGATTGTAATTGCAATTATGCTTCCATTCTTTGAAATGTGAAAAATCGCACAAAATTTATAAAAAATCTACAAAAAAAGTTATTATATTATTATAATAACTTTTTTTATTAAATTAGACTATTTTCAGAACTAAATTTCTCTAGTATTGATAGTTTAGAGATAAATAAATCTTTGACTATTTGATATATTATTACATCATTCTAAATAAAAAATAGTAACTGGAAATAGTCTAGCTAAATGTATACAAAATGTTTGCTTTTACATATAAAAAAGGATACAATATATGAGTCTTAAAAAAAGACATGTTATTTTAAAATTTATTTTGTATTTTATTTCTTAATCATATATATATAAATGATAAATACAAAAAAAGCGTTCACATTAGTTGAACTAATCGTAGTAATTACGATCCTTGCTATCCTAGGTACAATTGCTTTTATTTCTCTACAAGGGTATTCAGCTGATGCTAGAAACTCTAAAAGAACTTCTGATCTTGGTAACATCCAATCAGCAATTTCTCTTAAACAAGTAGAAGGTGTTCCTTTATTAAGTTTTGTTACTAACAATGCTGAAAATGATTTAGTTTCTCCAGATATTGCTGGTTTATTAGATGCTGGTACTGCATATGATGCTGGTACTCCTAGCTACACTGTATTAAATGTTGTAGAAAAAGATTTCAAAGATCCTAATGATAAAGCATATAGAATTGGTGCTACTACTCTAAAAGCTGGAGCATTCCAATTAGCAGCTACTATGGAAGTTGATGGTGTTGATACTGCTTCTGTTAACGGTACATATGTTGCTAGAACTGCTACTGCTCAAGATATTACTGCTATTGACTGATCTGTAGTTACACTTGATGATTCTGCTGCTAACTACTTTAAAGTTGGTGATACAGTTGAAGATGCTGTTTCAGCTACTGGTTATACAATTTCAAAAGTATCTAGAGACGGTGTTAGCTTAACTTTAAGTTCTTCTGACAATATAAACCTAGTTGCTAATGATTTAGTATTATCTGCTGCTGAAGAAGTTGGTCTAATCATGGGTCTTAATGATTCTACTGCTACTGGTGTAGTTGAAAACTTAGATAATGGAACTACTGGTTTCTTAGCTTATTAATTATTATTAATAGTTTTTAAAAAGAACTCTTTCGTAAGAAAGGTTCTTTTTTTTGTTTGTGAGAAAACCCCTTAGTCCCCTTATCAGGGGAGATAGAGCAAATTATAATTAGTTTGGTTTATTTATAGTTTTAGTTATAATATTTTATATTAATAATTAAATTATAATTATGATAAATATAGAAATAAGTTTTGATAAAGAAACGGGATATTATGATGCTTCTATTTTAGAAAAATGAATAGCTACTCAATGAAAAAGTTTAGATG
>CAXBVF010000073.1:0-5216 GCA_963979005.1 uncultured Candidatus Altimarinota bacterium
TACTATGAACAATAGCCTTTATATCACTACAATGATATTCAAAAGATGCAAGAGACTCTATTAGAATTTCAGATGTATCAAGTATGAAAACATCTCTAGAATTGTTTCACTTAGATGCTTGAAAATATCCTTTGCCGGATAATAACGAAATAGTAGATTATGGAGCAGAAATCCTATGGTATCAATGAGATTTTTGAATCACAGTTATTTCAAGTTTATCAAGAAGTATGTCAGAAGTACCTAAAGATCCATTAACAGATAAAAAATATGTCTTCTCAGTAGCCAATAATAAGAATGAATTTGAAATACTTAGTTTATTAGAATGAGATTCTTTAGCATTAAATACAATAAAGCAAACTAATGCAGCTAGTTTAGTAGTTACACCAAAAATAGATGGTACATATAACAGGGTATTTATTAAAACTGCTAGTTATATTGTACCAGTGCCAAGTATTGTAACTTCAGAAATTTTAACATGAACAATGACACTTGATTCAAGTAATATTAGTTCACAAGTAACAAATTGATGAGAGAATATACCAGAACAGTGAAATGTAATATCAAATACATGAGCATTAACATGACTTGTATTATCGGTTTATACATGAAGTATTGATATATATACTTCTAATTCAGAAAAAGAAATAGTAATAGGGAAGATAAAAAACGCATATACAAGTTCAGTATTAGCTAGTAGTGATATTTATAATTATATATTAAGTTCTAGTTGAACTGAAGAAGTTGTATCAGTACTTAATAGTATTGTATTAAAAGACAATATTACAGAAGTAATAGTAACTGTATACTCATGTAATGATGCTACAAAACCAGCAGATGATTTAAACAAGACGTATATAGTTAATCCAACAAGTGTAAATCAGGCCTATGTACAAGATGGAGTTGAGTGTTGATATACATGTACATGATGATATATCTGAGTAAATTGTGAAATTGCACCTATTATAACAAATAATGATTGTATATCAGCCTGATGGATGTGGATAGCAAATATAAATGATGTATATATAGGTTCTATTCAATGAAATGGTTTTTGTATATCTCCAAGAGTGTGAGATTTTGCATGAGATAATACCTGAAATGGTATATCATTCAATGGATGGTGAAATCAGGCAGATTTAAATTTTGGTTGATGGGATCCTACAAGTATAGATGATTCTTGAAATCTATATCCACAAAATGGTCAAACAAAAAAACTTGATTCTAGTGTCTTATATACATGTAAATCATTATGATCTTCTTCTACAGATTTTGATACAATAGATGATATAGTATGAAGAATGAAATGGTTAGCTACAAATAAAGTAAATTTAACAGAATTACAAG
This sequence comes from uncultured Candidatus Altimarinota bacterium, assembly GCA_963979005.1. Taxonomy (GTDB): domain Bacteria; phylum Patescibacteriota; class Gracilibacteria; order BD1-5; family UBA6164; genus UBA6164. Next base: position 1,345 of record CAXBVF010000073.1, read on the forward strand.
ATATAGAGTGGGTACAAAATACTATACCACCAAATAGCCATCCAATACCAGTTTTATATATAGCGGACTGTATAGACTGAGTAAAAGATTTATGAACTGATATGGATTATAAGCATTATCCAGATGAAAATTTAAATGAAACAATTACTTATTCTGAGTATAATACAAATGAATCAAGTGATACTAATATTGCTGCTCTTTCAAATACAACATATCAAAATAGACAAAAATATCTTACAGCATGGACACAAAGGAGTGGTTCACATTTACCGAGTGCTATGAGTTACATTACAGATTGATATGCGAGTGCATCCGATGTAGATGGAAATTCTTTAACAACCATATCTAGGTGAGAATATCAAGTCTCATGTGATATGAATTTACTTACAGATTCTAATGATAGTTTAGATAATGAACGGATATGGCTTTCAGCTGTTGGTGATACTACAGGTGCTTATTGGGGGCAAGGTGCTCGTATTATAGGTCTTAATAATTGTGGAGATCAGAATACTAGTAGTACAGGTCATAGATATGGTAGTCTATCTGCTAGGTTTGTTATTCGTCCTTAGATTTAGTAACATTCAAAGAGCTTAGAGGATTAATTATATAACCATTTGATTGCCAGTAATTCATAAAGATAATAATAGTTTAGAAGATAAAGTTACTTAAAATATAAATTAAAAGAATTTGAGAAATAAATGTTTAAACAAAAAGAAAGCTAATTTAGCTTTCTTTTTTTATTTAGATAAATCCAAAATAATTTCTTCTAATTTTTTATAATCTATAGTTTCAGTTATAATAATATATTCTCAAGTTTTATTATTAAATATTAGATTTGAAGGGGTAGAATCAATTTCTAGCATTATTCATTGTTTGAATTCTTTTGTTACTAAATCTTTTGTAGCGGATTCAGATAAACAAGTTTCAAATTCTTCTTTATTTACTGATATTTTTTCAGCAAATGGAGCTAAATCTTCGACTTTAAATCATTCTCAACCTCATTTAGTATTGTTGTATATTAAGTCTATATATTCTATATATTTTTCTCATCAAGCTACTTTTTCTACACATTTTGCAGCTTCTGCTTCTATTTGAGCATTTTTATGACTTGGTAGAGGAAAATTTTTGAACATATAGTTAACTTTGTCACTATAGTTTTCTAAAATTTGTTTTTGTATTCATTCATTATGTTGAGTAATACAAAATGGACATTCTAGATCTGAAAACTCTATCATTGTTATTGTAGCTCAAGAGCTTCAACTTATATAGCTATCTTTTTTTAGGTCATTAATTATATTTTGATTTAATATTTTATATTTATTATCTTTTTCTAGTTCTAAAATTTCTTTTATTAAATCTGGTTGTTCTTTTTTAAGACTTTCTAAGTATCAAAGCATTTCTCTTTTTTGTAATTCTTGAAGAATTGTATAATTATCTTTTCATCATAATTTTTCGTATTCATTTTCAAGTAGGGTATTATTTACTTTTGTTACTACATTTTTAGTGAAAATATAGTTTGTTCATATGATAGTTATAGTACAAAACATTATAAGTATCATTAATACAGAATTTCTTTTTGCTTCGTGTGACATTTTTAATTAGTTATTATTTAAATTATTATTTTTATTTATTCATCTTTTAATATTTCTAGTGGTTGTTTATATTTATCATCTACAGGAGCATTTTTTATTAGGTAACTTACTGTACAATAGAAAGTATTGTTCATATCATTAAATAAATTATCTCCAGCCATTATACATCAGTTTGATTTTCATATTCTATATTGTTTCAAACTATCATTTGAGTTTGAATTAAGAGGTTCTATATGTTTTATTCCATTTATATCGTACATATATCACTGATAATTACTTTCCTCTAGATTGTCTACATATTCTAGTACACATGCATTTATTCCGGGTGTACTAGCATAGTATCTTGCCACTGGGACTACTACCATGAGGAGTATTGTGACGGGATAAATAATATGTTTTGTTTTCATTAATTTTTGTTAATTAGATTTTTAATATTTTATGGAGAGTTTGTTTTTAAGCAAAAAATAATTTACTTTAGTTTAAAAACAAGTATCTTTCTGCAAATTATTTTGTAAATACAAACTATGCTACTCCTATCATATCTAAAGAAAAAATGAGTTTTCAAAGAATTCTCAGACAAAAAACAACTTAGAACAGATATTCTTTCTGGTCTAACTGTCGCTTTAGCTCTTGTTCCTGAGGCTATTGCATTTTCATTTGTAGCTGGAATTAATCCTATGGTTTGATTACATGCAGCTTTTATAGTAGGGCTTATTACTTCTGTTTTTGGGGGTAGACCTGGTATGATTTCTGGTGCTACTTGAGCATTGGCTGTTGTAATGGTTTCACTTGTTGCTCAGCATGGAATAGAATATTTATTCGCTACACTTGTTATGATGTGAGCTTTGCAGATATTATTTTGAGTATTTAAATTTGCTAAGTTTGTAAGACTTATTCCGCATTCAGTTATGCTTGGTTTTGTAAATGGTTTGGCAATTATTATATTTCTGGCTCAGGTATGACAGTTCAAAGTTGCTTGAGAATGGTTGTCTTGAACTGCTGCTATAATTATGTGATTACTTATAGTTGTTACTATGGCTATTATATATTTTTTACCTAAATTAACTAAGTCAGTTCCGTCTTGACTAGTTGCTATTGTTTTTGTTACTTTGCTTGTACTTTTTGTTCCAGGTTTAGAAGATACTAGAACTGTTTTATCATTTTTAAATGAAAATGATTACAAAATGCTGCTTTGAGAATTTCCAAAATTTCATATTCCAAATATAGATGCTTCTTTTATAGAAATGTTATATATTATAACTCCATATGCTTTTGTACTAGCTATAATAGGGTTAACTGAATCACTTATGACCCTTACTCTTATAGATGAAATAACTGAGACGAGAGGTAAATGAAATGTAGAATCAATTGGTCAATGAATGGCTAATACTGCTTGTTGATTTTTTGGTGCTATGTGAGGTTGTGCCATGATATGACAATCTATGATTAATATTACAAATGGTTGAAGAGGGAGAATGTCTGGTATTTCAGCTTCAGTTTTTTTGATACTTATGATAGTTTTCGCTACTGCTTATATTTCTATGATTCCACTTGCGGCACTTGTCTGACTTATGTTTATGGTAGTTATCTGAACATTTGCTTGGCCAACAATTAAGATGATGAACAAAATTCCTAGAGCTGATGCATTTGTTATATTAGCTGTTACATTTATTACTGTTTATACTTGAGATTTAGCTATTGCAGTTATATCATGAGTAGTTATTTCAGCACTTGTATTTGCTTGGCAAAAATCTCAAGATATACACGTAAAAAGATATGAAGATAAAAAATGAATTACTCACTATGAACTTGATTGACCAGTATTTTTTGGTTCAGTTGAGAGATTTAAAACACTTTTTGATATAAATAATGATGCAAAAGAAATAATTATAGATTTTGCTGATTCTAGAGTACTTGATCATTCAGCAATTGAAGCAATTAACTGATTAACTGAGAAATATGAAAAGAAATGAAAAATACTGCACTTAAAACATTTATCAGAAGATTGTATTAGGTTATTAAAAAATGCTGAAAAAATAGTAGATATAAATATTATGGAAGATCCAAAGTATAGAGTTGCCGATGATGAATTAGCAGATTAATAATTTATGAATATATATATAATATTGTAAAGCTAAAATTAAAAATATTATTTAATTTTAGCTTTTTTTTAGTAAAATAAGAGATATTAAAATCTAATATTTTGTCTTCATGAATAAACAAAAAAAAGCATTCACCTTAGTAGAACTAATAGTAGTAATAACAATTCTAGCAATACTA
>CAXBVF010000074.1:0-4982 GCA_963979005.1 uncultured Candidatus Altimarinota bacterium
ATTATACTATAAATATAGTATTTGTCAAATATTTGTATCTTATTATAAGTATATTATACTTAATTATCTAAGAAATAAAAGAATAAAAATTTAACAAAAAATAAAGAGAATGCCCAAGTGCATTCTCCATCATATTCCCCTTTTTTTCAACTATTCACCGATTATTAACTGTCTACTGATTTCACCGAAGCCTTCTACGATAGTAATTTGTGGATAATAATCTACATAAATACTCTCATCAGTTACATGAAGCATAAGCTGATCATTCTTAGGAATGAATGCTTCTTCAAAGTAAGAAATACAAGTATTTTCACCATCTAAATAAAAATTAGACAATGTTTCATAGACCTCATATATATTATTATTACTAACCAGCTTAACAGATTCTAAATCAAAATCTGGTGTTTCAAAACACAACCTAGTTAATGATATATCTTCAGCCTCAGCTAACAGAAAACCTCCATCAAAACTAATACTACCGTGATCAACAACGAAAAAATTACCAGATATAAATTCCATAGCTACACCATTATCATCATATAAGTTAAAATCCGATACATCTATATCAAAAATTAAATTGCCACTTTCAGACGGGGTGATTGGTAAATACACGCTAGACATTCCTTTATCAAAACCTGTAAAATCATCTGTACATATAGCACTAAACTTAACAATATTTTCTTCATTTCTGATTAAAACTGTTTCATTTGTCCATATTGTACATCCACTTTGATACTTATCAATCAAAATAGTTGTATCATAATTATTAATATCAGACCAAACATAGTTATCTAAAGTAGTTGGATATGCCTTAAGGATATGTTCTCCGCCCTCAACAAAATTAACTTTTTCAGACTCAAACCTGTAATCAGCACTTGTAGCTTCAACCCGATCATACATATACCCATGTAATTTTATATACACATAAGCATATTCCAATGGAGTATAAAGTTCTACGACTCCAGATGAAAATTCTGAATGAGTAAGCTCTCTTACAATGTTATTTGTATCAAAAGAATAGCGGTTACCAGCTTCTGTCATAAATACCAGATCCGCACCGGAAAATTCTGAAATATCAATCCCTTCCCATACAGATTTAAGTTCTACTTTAAAGCTAGTCTTCTCCTGAGAAAGTTCTACATATTCTGTCACAACCTCAGTATCTGTTCCACACGCAGCCAAACCTAGTAATAATATTACCATAAAAAACAAATGTCTAAACATTTTTAAATCTCCTACATAAAGTTTAATTAAAAAAAATGTATTATAAATATAACATTATTTATTAAATTGTCAAGAATGACAAAAATAAGTAATAAGTTACATAAATCTATGAACGATATTCATTATAAGATGCTAATATTAATTAAACATTAATTTTTTAAACAAAAAAAACTTAAGATAAAGCTTAAGTTTTTTTATTTTTTAGCTAACAATTTTTTACTTTTTTTCATCTCTTTTTTCTTCTTTTTTAAAACCTTATCAATATCTCTGAATAATCAAACTAAGAAATAGAATAAACTTACTCAAATCAAAAGTCACGCTATTCAGAATAAATGTTCAGAAATTATTAAAACTATAAATGTTAGACTTACTGGTATTTCTAAAAATCTAGACACTATCTTTGGATTTAAATAATATGCTTCTACTACATGCACAAGAGCAATAAGAATTACTATTTCTATTAATACAGGATATCCTCATATGATACTATAAGCTATAATTAATATAGGTATACTAGATATAAATACTCATAAAACTGGGATAAATCATGCTATAAATACTATTAATCAAAGAGTTAATAAGTATGGGAAAGCTCAACCATGAATAGCTCCTATTACAGTAAGTCATATAATAGTTAATACGGTATTTGCCAAAGCTATCATAGCTTGAGCCTTGAATATTAATCAAAAAGATTTAACTATTTTATCAAAAATTATTTTATACTCTTTGTACAAAAAACTAAAGCTTGATTTTTTAATTCCTAGTAAATAATTCTTTAATCTAGGTCTATCTATAAGTAGTACAAAACTAAGTATTAATGACAGCATTATTTGTAAAAATATAACTGAAGCTGATCTCAGTTTACTCAAAATATCTAATACAACATCAATATCCTGATTTGTAACAATTTGATTAATTGATCACCCTAATTCTGAATTAAAATTTTTAATTTCTACTAATCTATTTGTTACTGAACTAATTGGTTCAGCTAAAAATGGGATATTCTGCGGTAATTCAGAAAGCTCCATTATCAATTTAGGAACCATATCTGAAACTATAAATATAATTATTCATATAAAAATAACGTATATAGAAACAATTATAAAGTTTAAACCAAAAAACTTTTTTAAATATTTTTGTCTTTTAAAACTTTTACAATATTTAGAAAAAAAATGATCCATTTTCAATTTTATGAATTCTGCTGATGATAAAAAAAGATAAGCAAAGATAAAGGTAAGTAAAAAAATACCCATAAAATCACTAAGTACATAAAAAGTAACTATCAAAAGAAAGTAAGCTGTAAACTTAGATACGAATTTCTTTGTGAATAAGAGATTTGTGAAATGTTTAAGATTTGACATAAATATTGTTTAATATTAATTATAAACAATAGTAAGAGTTTTTAAATTTTTGTAAAAAAGAAAAATCACTTTTTAGGGTGATTTTTTTATTAAGCTTTTGGATAGTATACATGTCATATAAATCATGAATTAACACTTCATCATGCTCTCTTTTTTTCAGCTCATCAATACCAGTATCAATCATTTGTCTTTATTTCTACATGTCCATACTTTGTTCTTGCTCATCTTCAATATCATTTTGCATAAACTAATATTCATCAAGGTAATGCCTCATTTGGGCTTGAAAGTCATACTTTAACAAAATTCTCATTATTATCTAGAAATCACTCCCATTTATATCAATCTCTACCATATGATGGTAATCAAGCCATTCAATATTCATTAAGAAATTCTCAAACATTAGCTCAACAACTAGCTCAGCTTCTATATCTTGGTCAATTTTTAGCTTCTAATGTATTTGCCATTTTTTTTGCCTGAATTTTAACTCTTCTCGGTCCTGGTTTAACCTCATCCTCTAATGCAGTTATTTTTCTTGTCTGAGTTTTATTTACAACCAATTTTAATTTTTGTTTTTCAATTTTTGTTTGAGCTAATACCTCTAATTTAGCATCTCTTCTATTAGCCTCAGGAGCTAATTGTCTCTTGATATATGCTAAAGTATGAACTCATACTCATTCACCAGTATTAAATTTTTCAGGAAAAATATATCTCAAAAAATTCTCATCTAATAAACCACTAGATTCAGTTTCTACAATATTTTGTGTTAGTTTAATAGCGTCAAGTGAATATTGACCTAAATCCCCATCAACCCCATCTCATTTTGGTCAAAATGTTCATAGATTATTTCATAATGAAAATAATCTTTTTTGAAGGTCAATAGAGTCTAATCAAAACTCTAATAATGCTTTTTCGTTTAAACTTTTTAAATTAGATTTTGATAATTTATCTAAGTTTGTTTCAACACTAGCAGTTTTTATATTTTGTTTAGTGACTTCTCTTTCTCTGACTTGTTTTGATACTTCTATTTTTTTTCTTTTTTTCTTTTTTTCTACAGGTTGTTCTTTTACATAAAGCTCATCGTATTTAGCTTTAGACAAAGTTATAGGTTTTGATTTAGCTTTTCTGTTTGCCATTTTTCTTCTAAATTCTTCACGCTTTTGTTCTTTAGCCTCTGCCTTTAACTTTTGAGGATCCCAATATTCATATCATTCTGGTAGTGCTAAATAATCATCAATTGAAACAATTTTATTATTATTTTTTTCAGTTTTATTGTCATTTGCATCAGAAGATATTGATTTTTGTCTTCTTTCATCAGCTAACTCTTGTTTATTTTTCCAAAAAACTCACCCTTTATAATCTGGATGATACCATGCTAATCATTCAGATGAATCCATTTCATTCTCTTTATTTTCAAGTCACTCTTCTTCAAGTGCTTTATTTAATAAATCATCATTATTTCAGATAGATTTTTCAGCTTGTGCCATAAAAAAATTAGTAAGATTTAATATTCTTACTAATTTTATCATATTATGCTTAGTTATGCAAATTTATACTATGTAAATTGTGCATAGTACTCAGCCGCAGCATGAACCATTCTTTCTTCAGTAATTTTAGATTTTTTTCAATACAGTTTATGAAAATATTCTTTTATAACAGGATTTTTTTCAAAATGATTAGTAACGCTTCAATTTGGTCATACATTATATCTAGCAACAGCTAGGTGAATATTTCAGTTAATTCATTTTCAACTAATCATTATATATCTCAAATATGCTCAAATAGCCATTATAGATTTTTCTGGATCCTGCCTATCTGATAAACTATTAATTCAAATATTTTTTACTGAATTAGCATATTTAGTATGTTTTTTATATTTTAAATATTGTAATACATTTCATGTTATAGCAATACCGTCATCCCATTTAACTTTTGAATACAAATCCTTAAATGTTTGAGTTAAGAATTGTCATACTCATTTTGAATTTACTTTAAATGGACTCTTTTTAATAGAAACATCAGCTTCTCAAATAATAACTGAAGCTACTCTATCATATGGTATATCAAAAGTATTAGCTGATTTAAGTATTAATTCAGCTAATTTTTCTACACTTATAGGACTATAATCTTTTATAAGCCTTAGGAATAATTGTCATTTTCTAGTTTTGTTAAAAACTTTCAATACTTCATTATCTCATATTTCTATATCATCAATTATTCATTTTTTTGTTTCCTCCACTTTTGGTTCTTCTTCTTGTTTTTCAACTACTTCTTCATAAATAAATTCTTCTTCTATTCCATCATTAAAACCTTCATTTAATCAGTTTTCATTTAGTTTTTCAATTGTTTTATCTCAAATAATTCAATCTGGTTTTAGTGAAAGTTCTATTTGAAATTCTA
>CAXBVF010000075.1:0-4870 GCA_963979005.1 uncultured Candidatus Altimarinota bacterium
CTAAATCTTTTCAAGTAATTTCTTTGTATAGTTCTGAACTATTAATATCAAAATTAAAATATTTATTATTTCTAATCCTCTTGTAAATCCATCACAATCATCTAGATTCAGAATTATTTAATGAGAAGTTTTTTCTGTAATTAAAAATATCATAACTATCATTAAAAGCAGATTTAAAAATGTTGTTATAAAGATTATGAAAATTTGATATATCTATGCTAGAATTGTTTTCAACGAAATTATTAATAAAAATTCATGATCATCAGAAATCAAAACTAGAAAAATTTTTAAAACTATTATTCAAAAAACTTATATTATTAGTATTTTCAGATTTGAAATTATTTCATCAAAAATCAAACTCATTTGATTTCAAAATAGAAAAATTTAAATCACTAGAGATATTAGTGTTTCCATCTTCTAAAAAATTAATATCATAAGCTCATGTAAAATTTTTATTAAGAAAATTGATTTTTGAATCAGAAATTCATACCGCTAATCTAAAAGAAAAATTATTCTCGATTTCTATATCCAATATAGAGTTTTCAATAAAATGTTTATTAGAATAATTATATAAATCATCATAATAATATCTATTATAATATTTATAATAGTGAGATTTATAATTAGTATTATCTCATATATTATTTCAATTCTTTAGTGAAATATATGAATCAATTATTTTAATTCAATTAGATAATGGATGATTGTGTGGCTGAAAATTTCAAGCAGGATTTGGAATAAAATCATAAAAATAAGGATTCGTTTCATTGAAGAATTGTGCATTTTTAAATATTATATTTCCAGCTTCTTTTCAAAGTTTAAAACTAACATTTTTAAAAATTAAAGAGTTGTCTCATACTCATTCAATAATTAATTCATTATTAAAATCCACTCAATTAAATTTTAGATCTATGTTAGAATTATATATGTCATTAAAACTGCAATTCACTTTTATATTAAAAATTACTCATGAAGAAGTTTCTTCATTTCAAGAAATATTTATATTAGAATTTATATAATCAATAGTAGATTCTATTCAAACTTTCAGAGTCGCAAATGAATTATTACTATCAAAAACAATTCATGTATCATTATTTCAATCTACACAATCGATTAATGTATAATCATTAATAAAATCATTTTCAGCACTCACTCAAGAAAAACAGTTTAGGAGAAAAAACAATAGAAAAAAAAGTTTTTTCATATAAGAGAATTAATAAATAAAAACATATATTAACTAGTAAGTATTAATTATTCATTAATTTTTTAGACTTTTTTAAAAAAACTTTTTATGTACTTATTTTTTTAATCCCTCCCCCTTACGGGTACTCCCTTTGGAAAAGGGAGAAGATTATACATTACTTATTTTTTATATCTCCCTTTTCCAAAGGGAGTACCTGAGGAACGAAGGGGAGGGATTAAAAATAAGTACAATTTTACTTTTTTAAAAAAACTATATAATCAGATAAAATATTTTTAAAATAATTTTATATTTATGTTTGATTATAAACTAGAAAATACAGATTGATATGCAAGAGCATGAGAATTTGAAACAGCGCATGGGAATTTTCAAACTCCCATTTTTATGCCTGTTTGAACAAAAGCGAGTGTCAAATGAATACACCCAGAGGATTTAGATGAAATCTGAGCAGAAATAATTTTAAATAACACCTATCATTTATATTTAAGACCAGGTCAAGATCAGCTAAAACATTTTGGTTGAGCACACGAATTCATGAATTATAAAAAACCAATACTTACAGATTCTGGTTGATTTCAAGTTTTTTCACTATGACAACAAAAGTATAAACAAAATATAACCCTTCCCCCTACGGGTGCTACCCTTGAAAAAGGGAGAAAAAATAAAGAAAATCAACAATTAGTAAAAATAACTGAAGAATGAGTTCATTTTAGAAGCTTTATTGATGGATCAAAACATTATTTTGATGCAGAAAATGTTATGGATATTCAATCTGATATTTGAGCTGATATTATTATGGCATTTGATGAATGCGCTCCTTGAAATTCAACTAAAGAGTATGCAAGAGCAGCAATGGAGAGAACGCATAGATGGGCAGAAAGATGTGTAACAAAATGGAAGCAAAACAATAAATCAAGAGAAGAAAAATGAGAATACCCACAAGCACTATTCCCTATTATTCAATGAGTTATCTATGAAGACCTTAGAAAAGAATCTGCTAATTTTATTTGAAATCTAGACACTCCATGAGTAGCAATTTGATGATTATCTGTATGAGAATCAAAGTTTGATATGTATAGAATATTAGATGTATTAAAAGATAACCTACCAGAAAAAAAACCAAGATATTTAATGTGAGTATGAACTCCTGAAGATTTAATCGAAGCAATTAATAGATGAATTGATATGTTCGATTGTGTTTTACCTACTAGACTTGGAAGGCATTGATTAGCTTTTTCTAGTATATGAAATATAAAAATAAAAAATAAAAAATGGGAATTTTCAAAAGATCCATTGGACGAAAATTGTGATTGTAAGATTTGTAAAAACTATACAAAATGATATTTGAGGCACCTAATTCAAGAATGAGAAATGCAATGAATGCAACTCATTAGTTATCATAATCTACATTTTTTAATAAACCTCTGTAAAAAAGCAAGAGTTGCTATTCTGGAAAATAAATTTGAAGAATTCAGAAAGAAATTTTGGGAAAAATATCCAAAAGAATATTTAGATAAATAATTTATTTGACTTAAGTAAACTAACTTGTATTATTAATTTTTAAAATTATTTGTAAATCATAATAATGCAAAATACTAAAGATAGAGATTTAGTTTGTTATTCAGAAGAAAGAAATATAGAAATAATATATAATAATGTTGAAGAAGCTACAAATGACTTATTATTAGCTTTTTTAGATGAATCCTATTTTGAATCAAGCAAATTTAAAATAATGGACCAATTTCGTAGAAAATTACAAATTATAAATAAAACATACTGAAGCACTAAAGAACAATTCAAATATACAAAAAGAGACTCTTGAGAAAGATATTTCGATCATGTAAGCTGAGTATTAGATATTTATATTAAAAAAATATCTAATTTGAAAAATGAACTAGATGAATTAGATAATACTCAAAAAGAGGAATGTCTAAAGGCAATGAAACTCGTACAAAATGAAATAGAACTAATAGCAACATGTTTAGATCATGATACAATAGAAGATACTAATATATCATTTGATTGACTTAGTGAAATATCGTGAGAAAAAATAGCTTTCACTACTTTACTATTAAGTAAAAGACCTATCTGGAGATTTATAATAAATAAAGATGAGTTAGAAGATATAGAGTGAATTAATAATGAAGAAGAATTAAAAAAATATTTGATAGATTTAAATATAAAGAAAAAAACTTGAGAATTAGAAAAATTAAAAAGACCTATCTGAAGACTTACAATAAATAAAGATGAGTTAGAATATATAGGATGAATTAATAATGAAGAAGAATTAAAAAAATATTTGATAAATTTAAATATAAAGAGAGAAATGGTGGAATTAGAAAAATTAAAATGATTAACAAATTTTGATGATTTTATAGAATTTATAGAGATTGAGAGATCCTGAGTTCTTAATTCAAAAGGGTTAGTTTGTGATAAAATAAAAACAAAATATTATATTGAGGAAAATATCACAGATGTAGATGAAAAAATAAGCATAATGCATGACTATGAAATAACAGATTACGAAAGAGAATATACAGAAAGATATTATAAATTATCTAAAAAATATAAACAAAAAAGAAATGATGAATACCTAGAACATCTAGAATCTGGAGAAGCATTAAAAAAATATGCTATAGAATTGGCAGAAGAAAAATGATTAAATTTTTATGAGGAAGAAATAGATATAATAGTAAATAATGTAATGAAAATAAAAATTGCCGATAGACTACATAACCTGTCAGATATTGCGGTGGCATGGAAGAATCAACCAGAAAGAATAAATGCAAAATTAATGGAAACAGAAGCATATTTACTTAGCTTAGCATTAGAATTAGGTAAACATATACATGATTACATAAAATCAGAAATATCTAAAATAAGAGAGGCTATCTTTACAGATGGCACTAGTGAATATGTAGGAACAATTCTAAACCCAATATAAAATAAGCTAAAAAATTGCTTTTAGTTTATTTTTTTGTATTATAATCTATACTTTATTAACATATAAAATTAAAAAATGTTTTCTTGAATAATTAGAAATAAAGCAAAAATATTAGAAATAAATAATTGAAACTATACGCTAGAAAATATATTTAAAAAAGATTTAAATCTTTGAATAAGTATAGCTCATGATTGAGCCTGTATGACTGTCACAAAATCAAGTCCAGAAAAATATAGTTTTTTTGTAATGGAGGAATCAATTAAAAAAACAAATTTTAAAAATAAGAAAGTATGAGATTATTTTAATATAGAATGAAGTCTCAAAATGTCAGATACTATGGATGGACATTTTGTTTCATGACATGTGGATACGACTTGAGAAGTAACAAAAATAATAAAAAATGATGACGACTCTAAATACTATTATATAAACTTTAGTGAAAAATATAAGAATCTAATAATTGAAAAATGAAGTATTACTATAAATTGAGTTAGTTTAACAATAGTAGAAGACTGAAATGATTATCTTTCTGTGTCAATTATCCCCCTTACTCAAGAAATAACAAATATATGAGACCTAGAAGTTTGAGATATAGTAAATCTAGAATTTGATATACTAGGAAAATATATTAATAAAATACAGGACTGAAAATAATAAAGTGGTCTATTAATTCTAATCCATCCCCTCGTTCCTCGGTACTTCCTTTGGAAAAGGAAGAAATTTCT
>CAXBVF010000076.1:0-4865 GCA_963979005.1 uncultured Candidatus Altimarinota bacterium
TTGAACTCTCTAGGTCAGTTTACCCATGTCATGATTCAGAAGCAATTATTCCTATTTGCTGATCATCATTTAGTACATCACACAGTTTCATGATTTGCGACTGCTCTTGCTAATTTATCTATATCAATAGTTTCTTCTCTTTTCGGAGGCTCTACTTTACATGTATTGCGAACCTTTCTTCTAGGTTAGTTTCACATTCTTCTTCTTCTCATATAATCTTCTTTTTTATACATCTTGTCTTCCATATTGCTTGTTCTTTTCTAGCCTTACTTTCTGCTTCTAGTTTTCAGTATGCTATTGCATTTACTTCAGCTTTTTTAAGGTCTATCTCATCAAGTTCTATTTGAGATGGTTTCTCTAGTTCATCTATCTGCATTTGATATTGGATAATCTCTTTGTGAGCATTTTCCAGGTTCATGCTATTAGTGTAACTATTATATCATATTGCTAGTCAGGTGACTAGTAGGATTGATAATACCCCTAGGTTTCTTTTGCTCATAATCATTAGGTTAGTAATATAAAGTATATAAGCATTATCATATTATCTAATTTTGACAGATAGTCAACACTTTCTTTTACTTAATTATTTGCGTTCTTTATTTTTTTAAGTATTCTTTGAATGTCTAAAACTTTTATATATAATTGGTAGTGGAGAAGAAGTTTCAATCAATGAAGTTTTAGACGACTACATACTACTAAGTATATATTTGTTTGAAGCTTCTTTTCTGTTTATTAACCCTATTTTTATATGTCTAGAAATATAATAAAACCTAAATTAAGGTTTCAAATACTTAATAGAGATAACTTTGAGTGTCAATATTGTTGATTAAAGGCAGGGAATGGAATACATTTACAAATTGACCATAAGATTCCTGTTAAAAAATGATGAGACAATAGTTTAGATAATTTAATAACTTCTTGTTTTGAATGTAATATATGAAAATGAGCAAACAATATAGAAGATATAAAAGAAGATTTATATAAAACTGTAATAAACCAGAATACAAAGCTTCATATTGATTTATTTTTTAAATGGTGGAATGAAAAGCGATTTTCAAAAATAGATAAAAATACAATAGCTTTATTAAGTATACTTCATACTGAATCATTATGAGGAGATAATTACAGAATATATCTTAGTTACGACCCAATAAATAAATATAACAAATCTTTAATAGAATTAGAAAAAGATTTTAAGTTATGATGAGAATATTGTCAGGAATTATTAAGTATAATGGAATGACCTTTATGAACTAATCATAATATGACTAATGAAATTGATTTATTTTTTGAAGAATCCTTGCTGAATAACAATATACGGAGAGCTGAAGCTATTGAAAATATGTCTTACAGATTAAATTTTGAATTAACAAAAGAATTATATCAACTATATATAGATTGAGAGATTAAAAACTCATATAGTATTCAGAAATTTTCTTATTTCTTTAATGAAGTTAAACAATGACTCAAAGAGTAATAAATGATTCATTTTGGACAGACCCTTATATAGAAGAGTTAACATCAGATGAAAAGTTAATTTTTTTATATCTTATATCTAATCCTTTATGTAATATAGCGTGATTATATGAAATAAGAAGTAAAAGAATATCATATGAAACTTGAATTTCTATAAGTTTTGTGGATAAAATTTTAGATAAGTTACTATTAGGGGGTAAAATCTTTAGGGTTAAAGATTGGATTTTGATGGTCAACTTTCTAAAGAATCAAAACATAGATAATCCTAGCGTTCGTACAGGGGTCAATAGAATTATAAAGGCATCTCCAAGCTATTTTTGGGAGGCTCTAGGGAGGGTGTATGGAGAGTGTGTAGACGCTCCGACATACTTAACTTTACTTAACTTAACTTTACTTAACTTTACTTTACTTAACTCTACCTCAACTTTACTTTCAGAAAATAAACCTTCAAATTTTTCAAATTTCAAGGAAGAGAGTTTTGAGTATTCTATTTCTAAAATTTTTCTTCAGGATTTAATAAACAGACAAGTCGCTTCTGTTCTTTATTCACTTAAGACTAAGTCAGAGGATGATATTATACAGATTTGGGCTTCTGAGGTTAGTAGAATGCTAAGAGTAGATAAACTTACTCCTGATCAAGTTAGATATGTGGTTGAATTTACCATACAGGATGATTTTCGGTCTACTGTTATTTTATCTATGATGAAGTTCAGGAAGAAGAATAGTGACAAGATTCCTTATTTTGTGGTTATTATCTGAAAAATTAAGGATTCATGATGATTTGAAAAGGATATTGATTCTATGACCTGAGAAGAAGCTATCGCAGAAGCGAAGAAAAAATGATTACTTTAGTTTTATAAATATAAATTATGTGAGTTTGATTAAAAATAGCCAAATATAAGGCTATTGTGAAAGATTTAGATTGAAAGAGCTACTCTCCATACCCAATAACTGAGGAAGAGTATGCTAAATTAAAACTTGCTAGAGCTTGAAATAAGCCATTTGTATGGATCCATGACATTGAGGATAATAAGGTTCGTGAGATTAATCCACGTGAAATTAAGCAATTTATTCCTATTACCAATGCATCTGAGAGTTCATATTCTGTTTCTAGACGTTGGATATGTAATTTCTGAAGACGTCATCCATTACATATGCAATGAGCTTGTGAATGTGCGAAAGAGCAGTTCATTAGTTCTTATACATACTGGGATAGGCTGAGAGATATGGGATTTAAAATAAATTATGCGAGTGATATTACTCAGGAAATGATTGATAGATATGATTCGGAGTTTTGAAAAAGGGATTTAAATGAAACCTAAGGCTTAGAAAATTCACACAGGTATATTCTATCCATTTTAGACTTAATGTTCCAAAAAACAGCCAAAGAGTTCCATATTTTTATATTTTAATCTTAGTTCGATGAACAATAAAATACTTAATCTTAGAAAATTACTAAATAAGAGAAAATTACCATGTTGAAATTGTTGGGAATGTTGTTGAGTGATTATTTTTAGTAAAGATGAACTCAAAGAAATGACAAAATCTTTGAAAAAACAATGATTACATTCTCCTCCTAACTGAAAGTGAAACAAATATTGTGAATACTTGACTTCGGAGTGAAAATGTAGTGTTTATAATTCTAGACCAATAATTTGTCGTTGATTTTGACAAATAGATTTAGATTCATTAAAATGTCCTAAGAAAGTATTTAGTAATTTAATTGTTCAGCCTAATGAGATGAAGCAATATCGTACTCAAGTCATGAAAGACTGAATAATGAATAAAAATGCAGATTCTATTTTATGATCCATAGATTGAATATTTAATAATATATAATTATGAAACAAACAGCAGTCCAACTAATAGTAAATTCTACTCACGATACAGAAGAATTTAACGAAGCTATGCACCCTGTTCATTTAAAAGTTGCCGAGATTAGAAAGTTCGTGAGTGTGAATTTAAGTATGGAAGAATATGATGAGTATATGGCTTGCGAGATATGAAGTGAAAGAGAAGAATATATTGATAAGATTTTAAAATTAATTTAAGGACAAATGGAAAAAATAAATTTATGTCAAATAACTTTGTGAAGAAGTACATTTTGAGCTTTTGATGAAAAAACAGATGCAAAAACTATGGTTAGGTTATTATGAGATTTATTTGATAGAATATCAGTTTTAGAAAAAGAGAATAAAGAATTAACTATAAAAGTAGAAAATTTATCTTTCTTTGATAAGAATACAGGGAAAGAAACTAAATAATTAATATTTACTAAACAAATAACAAATGAACAAATGAAGATGAGCAGTAGCTATTGCAGAAATGCAAAGTGAGAAACTACTAGCAGAATTAGAAAAAGATAATAGACTAGCACCTTGATTTAAAGTTAAGGTTGAGATAGTCTTAGATAATTACAGACTAGCAGTTGAAGAACTTTTAAATGAACTTAGAAATTAATAATAAATTATGAAGACAATAAAAGAATTAGAATTAAAGCTACAATTAGCTATTTGATTTATTAAATGAGCTATGTTAAGTGAACTTCTGAATGCTAAAAATAAACAAGATTATAAAGATACCACAGATTTATATAATAATATTTTAGATAAATTAAAGTAATTATGAAAACAATACTAATAACCCTACTCCTACTACTCCCTACAGTAGCATATGCAGATATAGAATTAATATTTATGTTACAAGATATTGGAGTGCTGAATGAGAGTGAAGTGTTTGATTTAATTTTTAAAGAGATATTATGAGTTTAGATGTATATTTAAGAGATAGCGTAGATGATGAATGTAAATGTTGCTGACAACAAACACAAGATTTATATTGGGCAAATATCACACATAATCTTAATACGATGGCTGATAAAGCTTGAATTTATGAAGCATTATGGCATCCATCAGAAATATGAGCAGTAAAAGCAAAAGATATTATACCATTATTAGAAAAAGGATTAAAGAAATTAAAAGATAATCCAACTAAATATAAAAAGTATAATAGTAAAAATTGATGGGGAACATATGAACATTTTATACCTTTTGTAGAAGATTATTTAGAAGCTTGTAAATGAGATAGTGAAGCTTATATAATAGTCAGCACTTAATAGCTAGTGAATTGTGATTATTTAATAAATAGAATAGAATGGATTATGAATTAAAGAGAAAACTAAATGAAGTTGCAGAAGAATATATAGAAAGACAAGTAAAAGAAATATGTGATGGTGTGCAAGACCAAATAGATACACAAGTTATGTCTGAAATATCAATTAATGAATTACAAGATATATATAATAAATGTAAAGACGAGTTAATTAAAAGATGAAAATTTAACACCTAAGTAAGATACTATGACAACAGAAGCAAAACATCATAAATATT
>CAXBVF010000077.1:0-4849 GCA_963979005.1 uncultured Candidatus Altimarinota bacterium
GATACAACAAATATATATGCAAGTTTATTTGCTTCAATTGAATCAATAAAATAAAGCATTATAAATGATATCATCCAACCTGTATATAGATAAAGCTCTCTTAAAAGCACATATTCTGCTCTGTAGTCATCACAATTTTTTATTTTATGTAAAACATTATCACTAATTACTTTTTGAGGTATCGAAAAGAAAGTCGCAAATGTCTTTATTAATGCTGAAAATAATATTATTAAATATACTGATTCGAAGCTTATAAATCAAATAAGTATAAATGAATATAATATTCATATGATTATAATTGCATACTTGTATTTTGAATACGAAACAAATTTTCAGAATAAATACATTAAAATAATTGATATAATTGATAGTAAGGATAATATAAAACCTAAATCTGCTTCATTTTTAACGTATGTGAATATAACTATTCATATAACTACTTCAAGTACAGTATTTCAGAATGCAAATCATGTAAATAAATAAGTATATAATGATCTAAATATATCTTTATCCTTATGGGCTTTTCTGAATAATTTTTTAAATTGAAACTGAGTAACTTTTCTTTTTTTTAATTTTATTGCTCAGTAGTAGGCTGCAATTAAAAGCATAATGATGGATATAGCGAAAGCTGATTCAAATCAATATCAAAATGTATTAGTTCATATAATATAACCTATGATACTTGGCGTAATTATATGTGACAAAGTATGCAAAGACTTTTTCATTCAAGTATAATTTCACCTATTCTGAAAATTTGTTACTTCAAATTGTTGTGTGTGGTAATTTATCCAGTACATTCAATTAAAAAAACCGAATGTTCATGCTATATAATATATGTAATTAATAGAATTTTCTCATAAAATTACTACTGATAAATAAACTAGAGCTAATCAATAAATACTTATATAATTAATTATTTTTTTATATCATAATTTAACTATTGGTGCAAAAATTGGATAACTAATGAAATGAATAGTTAAGTAAACGATATTAAATAGAGCTATGATTTGTACATCTAATGTATTTTTCCAAATAAAGATATTTAGAAAAATATAGAATACTATTCTAGCTGAATTTACTAATGTATTTGAAATTAGGAGATGAATTGCTCTTTTATCACTTATTTTATTGTCCATATTTTTTAATCAACATATACTTCTCTTGGCTTACTACCATTTGATGGTCATACTACTCATAACTCTTCTAGTATATCTAATACTTTAGCTGCTCTTGCATATCATAGTCATAGCTTTCTTTGTACTAGAGAAGTAGATCATTTTTTAGCCTCTTTTACGACTTGTATTGCTTTTTCTATAATTTCTGGATCTTCTTCTTGATCTCATTTATAATTTTCTAGAATACTTCATTCTAGCTTTGACTTACCGTTTACTATTTCAGGTATTTGTAGGTTATCTATCATCTCAGGATCAACAGTTAATTTTAGTTTATTTACAACTGCCTCAACTTCATTTGTTTCTACAAGTACTCATTGCACTCTTTCTGGTTCAACTGCTCCTGTAGGATAATATAGCATATCTCATCTACCTAGTAAATCCTCTGCTCATTTGTTTCATAGAATAGTTTGACTATCTATTTGAGAAGCAACAGTAAATGCAATTCTCGATGGAACATTAGCCTTGATTAATCATGTAATTACATCTACAGAAGGTCTTTGAGTTGCAACGATTAAATGTATTCAAACAGCTCTTGCCATTTGAGCTATTCTAGCAATAGATCATTCTACTTCTTTTTTATTTCAGCTCATCATTAAATCAGCTAATTCATCAACAACCATAACTATGTATGGCAATTTTTTATCTTTTTCTACTTTTGAATTATATTCTTTTAGATTTCTTGCATTTACTTGAGTTGCTAAATCATATCTTCTAAGCATTTCAGCAACACACCATTTTAATGCATTTAATGCCTTGTCTGGATTTGTTATAACAGGAGTAAGTAAATGAGGGATTCAATTATAAACTGATAGTTCTACTCTTTTAGGATCAACCATTATCATTTTCAATTCTGATGGAGAGAATTTATATAACATAGATATTAAGAAACCGTTCATTCATACTGATTTACCAGAACCAGTTTGTCACGCTACAAGTAAATGAGGCATTTTAGCTAAATCTCATACTATAAAATTTCAACTAACATCTTTTCATAATGCAATTGGAATTTCTAATCTTTTATTATTAAACTGTCTTGAAGCTAATAATTCTCTTAAACCTACTGTTTGTCTGTTAGAATTCGGTACTTCTATACCAACAACTCCTAAACCAGGAATTGGAGCTTGTATTCTGATTGATTTAGCATGTAGAGCAAGTGTTAAATCATTTTTTAGATTTATAATTTTTTTAAGTGCTACTCAGGCTTTTGGCTTTAGTCTATATTGTATAACAGTAGGTCATACTTGATATCACTCCATACTTACTTCTATTTTGAATTGAAGCAATTTTTCTTCTATTTCAATTTCTTTTCTTCTGATTTCATTTTCATTGTATTTAATTTTTCATCATCTTTGATCTAACAAATTTAATTCTGGAAATTGCCAGTTTTTGAATTCAGGATTTCTAACTATAGCAATTTCTTTTTCTACTTCTTTAGCTTTTTTATTAAACAATCCTCAAACTACATTTGATTTCTTTTTTTCTATTTTTATTTTTTTGGGAGCATCATTCAGATCTAGTTGTTTACTCTGTTTTTTGGTTGCCAGCATTCTTTTCTCCTCTTTTAATTTTTGCATCATATCATCTAACTTATCTTGTTTTTTTTGCATTCTCTCTTCTTTTTTTGCTTGAGTTTTTGTCATTTTTGGTAACTCTGACTTGATGGTATTTTTAATATTTTTTAAATTTGGAGTAAGTGAAAACAATCATTGCAAAAAATTTATAGGATTAAACCTAAATAATATTATAAGTGATCATAAAAGTAATATAAAAGCTGAAAATCATGTTGCTCCCCTTCAAAGCATTTCATTAAAAATTGAATATAGATTAAAATATGCCGAATATGGATATTCAGTATAAAAGAATCAAACAATAGTTGTTACTGATACAAAATAAAATAACAATCAAATAAATCTATATAAATTAAAATATAGGTTTTTATCTTTTGTAAGAAATATTGATAGTAGTAGTACTACAGGAGAAAAAATATATTTATAATATTCTCAAAACAAGATATTTAGATATTCATTTATATAATATCAAATAGTCGATTTATCATCCGCAATAATAGCAAGTACTCAAAAGAATACGAACACTGTAATTGCTGCATATTTTTTTATATCTGGAGTTACTGTGAATTTTGTTTTCTTTGTATATTTTCTTTTTACAGGCACTTTTCCCTAAGTTAACATATAATGTTCTGATTTTAATAATACTAATTATTTATTTTTAATCAATATAAAAAGAGATTTTTTATTTAGAAAAATCTCTTTTTATTGTTTTTAGTTTTTGAAACATCTTATTCTATTACCATGTGCACGTTCATATTCATAACTAGCATCAATATGAATATTATAAAAATACATCATATATGCTTTATCTGCACTAGGTGATGCTGACCAATATAATCCATAGGAATCTTGTCATAACAAACTAGCGTCATTCCATAAACGAACTCAAGCCATTGGTAATAATAGATCATTTGCCATATTTGTTCAACCAAATCACCATCATCAAGCTGTATATATATCTACCCACTCTTTATTTGTAGGTATATGATAATCTGTTTCACATGGTCATTGCATGCTGATAACATTACTAGATTGAGGATTACTATATGTTGTAGTTTGGGATTCACTATTTATAACTCCCCAGTAATTTGCACTTCAGTCATCAGTTCAATCTACCCAACCAGTAGTTTCCCAGTCACGTAATCTTATATCGTCTCAATTTATCCATGTCGGATAAGGAGAATTTCTACCAAATTGAAAGTAATCACCATATCAATTAGTATCATTTACTGTAGTTGCTGCAGTAGTTGTTCATACATTACATGCAGATATTGTAATTCATGTATTTAATCATGTACAAACTATTATATCTGCTGTATTACATTCATTTCAAGTTCATGCTCAATATGTTGTCACTCAAAGTATACTAGCATTTCATATTACTGGAGCATTTACTCATGTACAATTTGTATATGGATTTGGAGTATCACAATTTACTCATGTATATCATCATGTACAAGCATATCAACACTCTAAACTATCTTGTACGTATATTTGATTTGGACTTGTTGGAATTTCAGAATATATAATATACCCATTATCTATTGGTTTTGTAGATTCATTACAAGTATTCGTTACTAAAGTTACTTCAGTAGTATCATCTTTTAATACTATTGTATTAAGTATTTTTACTATTTCTTTTTCTCAACTTGTAGCTAATATATATTCATAAATATCACTACTTGCTAATACACTTCATGTATATGCATCCTTAATTTTCCCTATTACTAATTCTTTCTCTGAATTAGAATCATCTATTGCGATGCTTCATGTATAAACTGATAATACTAGTCATGTTAATGCTCCAGTATTAGAAATTACATTTCATTGTTCTGGAATATTTTCTCACCCATTAACTACTTGAGATGTAATGTTAGTAGAATCAAGTGTCATTGTTCATGATAAAATCTCAGAAGTTACAATACTTGGTACTGGAACTATATAACTAGCCGTTTTTATAAATACTCTATTATATGTTCAGTCTATCTTTGGTGTAACTACTAAACTTGCAGCTGTAGCTATCTCCCCTGACAAGGGGATTAAGGGGTTTAATGCTATTCAATCTCATTCTAATAAACTTAATATTTCAAATTCATTTTTATTATT
>CAXBVF010000078.1:0-4759 GCA_963979005.1 uncultured Candidatus Altimarinota bacterium
AAAATAGTTTCTATTAGTTTTTCTAGGTATTGACTTATATTTTCAGTTCACCAATATTTCTCTGATTCTTCTAATACGTAATCAACAAGAGGGGTAATAGATTCTTTCCTATCATATTTATCAAGCATTATATAATCTAATAACCTTAAATTTGTTTTATGAGCTCTTATTAAAATAACTGGTTTTAATCATTTACTTATAATTTCATTTGTTTCTAACTCTTCTATTGAAATATACTTTCAGTCCTCTCATAAAACTTCTTCTAATTCATATATTCATAGTACTCTTTCAGTATCCACTCATATTTCTTGTAGAGCCTTTGATCTTTCTAATTCTAATAAGGCTTTATCCATATCATATATTCCTGCTTCTTCATAAAATGGAAAACTTTTTAGTGATTCTTTTTCATCTTCTCTCATTGAATATCCCGAAAAACTCATCCATGGATCTATCGCCCCTGTTTCTCTATAATATCCTGTAGTTCAAACTCATTTTATTACTACAGTATACTCAACTCAATCTATAATAATTTTTTTATCTGATTCAAGTACTCTTCAATTTTCATATGGAGATTGTAATATTCTAATATTATCTTTTTTAACTTTAGATTGAACAGCTTCAATTGAATCTGGTGTTATAATAGTAACTAAATTAGTTTCTAGAAAATCTCTTAGCTCCTCATTTTCACTAAATAAAGGATCTATATATACAGGAGTTTTATTTACTTTTGCCTTGTGTACATATTCCGTATTTATATTTTCAGGGTTTTTCCAAAAAATATTATTTAGATAGCTATCTTTAACAGCACAATTCATATACTAAATATTATAATTATATGTTATGTATTATAAATAATCTAATATAAAAGTCAAGGATTATTCTATTTTTAGAATAGTTATAATTGACTTAGAATTTAAATGCATATCCTTATTTATAATTATAAGTTAAAAAAATATTTATGAAAAAAGAGATTTACTTTATTAGACATTGAGAAACAGATAGGAATTTGAATGATATAATGAACCCTTGAGATATAGACAGTGAATTAAATAATACCTGAATAGAACAAGCAAACAATGTTTGAAAAAGCTTAAAACAGGATTGAGTTTATTTTGATATTATTGTATCATCTTCACTTCAAAGAGCATCAAAGACAGCAGAAATAATAGCTGGAGCAATCTGATATAAATGAGAAATTATAAAAATGGATGTTTTTAAAGAAAGATACGTCGGAATATTTAAGGATTATTATAAGAAACAGTTTTTAGAAGAGTTTTGAGTTAAAAATATATCAAGTTTACTTGAAAAATTTCCAAACAAAGTTTTTGAATGAGTTGAAAAAACAGAAGATTTTCAAAATAGAATAAATAAAGCAATGAAATATATTACTAACAACATTGAATATAGTGGTAAAAGAATTTTGATAGTAGCTCATTGAGGGGTGGGAAGATTGGTAACTTGAATTGACCAGATAGATAATTGTAAATTAGTAAAAATTAATAATTAAAGTTTTTGATTATACTTTATTTTTATTATCTTGTGACAAATAGATTTTTGTATGTATAATTGAATTTCTAATTAAAAAATATTTTTTCACTTTTCAAATTAATGTTATTCAAAGATTTAGACATAATAAAACCAATTTTAAATGCTCTTGATAAGCAAGGATATAAAAAACCTACACCTATTCAAGAAAAAGCAATTCCTCATATACTTGATGGAAGAGATGTATTGGGAGCGGCACAAACCTGAACAGGGAAAACTGCAGCTTTTGCTATTCCAACTTTACAAATTTTATCAAGAGAAAAAGAATTATCAAATTTCGCGAGAACTATTAAATGTCTTATACTAACTCCTACTCGTGAGTTAGCTATTCAAATAGAGGATAATATTAAACAATATTGAGCTGAATTATGACTTCGTCATTTAGTTATTTTTGGTTGAGTAAATCAACATTCACAAGTTAAAAAACTAAAATCATGAGTAGATATATTAGTAGCAACACCATGAAGACTTTTAGATTTAATGAATCAATGATTTGTTGATTTAAGAAAAGTAGAAATATTTACATTGGATGAAGCAGATAGAATGTTGGATATGTGATTTATTAATGATGTTAAAAAAGTACTTACAAAACTACCAAGTAAAAGACAAACTCTATTTTTCTCTGCAACTATGCCAAAGATAATATCAGGATTAGCTGATAAAATCTTAAATAATCCTATTAAAATAGAAATAACTCCAGTTTCTTCTACAGCTGACACTGTTAAACAATCTGTATTTTTTGTAAATAGCTGAAATAAAAAGCATCTTTTAGCTGAAATATTAGTTGATGAAAAGATTAAAGCTATGTTAGTTTTTACACGTACAAAACGTTGAGCTGATAATGTAGTAAAAGATTTAGCAAAAGTATGAGTAGTTGCAGAAGCTATACATGGAAACAAATCACAAAATGCTCGTCAAAGAGCATTAAATAATTTCAAATCATGAGAAACAAGAGTTCTAATAGCGACTGATATTGCAGCTAGAGGTATAGATATAGATGATTTAATGTACATGGTTAACTATGATATATCAAATGAGCCAGAAACATATGTTCATCGTATATGACGTACTTGAAGAGCATGAAAAAATTGAATTGCTTATTCATTCTGTAACCAAGAAGAAGTAGAGTATCTACTAGATGTTCAAAAAATGCTATGAAGAAAAATAGATGTAATAACAGATCACCCATTTGCAATTGAAGTAGATGAAAGTATAAAAGCACCAAAGAAACAACAAAGAGCTTGAAGATGAAGATGATCACATAATTGAAGACAGTGAAATAGACCAAAATGATGAGGAAATTTTGAGGCTAATAGAAAAAGAAAAGTTAGAAGACAAAAAAATAAAAGAGGGTAAAAAACACCATTAATATTGATAAATAAAGTATTATTTTTCATGAATAAAAAGCTTTCTTTGTTATAAAGACTTTTCAATTGACAAAGATATTATTTTATATATAATCTAGTTCTCAAAAATACAAACAAAAGGTGAAAAGATGTTACAAGACAATGGAATAGAATATCCTAAAATCATGTCTAAGAAGGATTTGATAGATGCTAGTCTATATTGGCTATATAGTAAAAATAGTAAATGGGGTTTGTCCATATGTGCTGGTAATTCTGGTGAATTCGTGGTTTACAAAAAAACTCATACTTTTTCTGAAATAGCCATGAAATACCATATATTTGGTCCAATTGCTCATTTTGATCAATATACAAAGCATGAGAGGATCAACACACTAAGGGAAGGAGAATTTTATATAATAAAAAGGGAAAATCAGATAATTACGGCAGTTATTATTAATGGATTTTTTTTCGTTGATAGTGATTCTCATATTAATTTTTTAGAAAATGGACTTAGTGATTTAGAAGTTTTTGGTCCGGTGCCTAAACCTTCTACTATGACTTTATTTAAGCATAATTGTATGTAATTTTATAACTATGTATTATGTAAATAGTTCAAAAGCCCCGATTAGGGGCTTTTAGTTTGTCTAAAGTATATCTTCATAAAATAAAAATATAGTAAATTATATAAATATTATTATACTTGATGTGTAATTTATTTTTTTAATTATTATATTATGTGTTTTATTGATAAATCTATGAAAGTAGCACAAAATTTTAATGTATGGGAAATATCTTTTTTTAAGCTTTATTTAGTTGTGGTTACATTTATACTATCTATTTTGTTTCCGATATTATTAACAGCTAATTTATGGGTATATGTTATTGCTACAGTTATACTTACGATAATTACATTTAAAATCATGATAAAACAGCAGGGCAATTTTTACAAAACTGCTTTTACTAAATGATTTTGAGTTCATATTTTTAAAAAAATGTGAATGTTTGATATAAGTATTTTTAAATTAACTATGGTTTCTTTTGGATTTCTATTAGCCAAATTATTTCCAGTACTACTTACTGCTCATATAGCATGGTATATAGCTGTTGCATGTACATTTATTTGATATTATTTTCATTGAGTTTTCCATACAAAATAAAAAACACTTAGAAATAAGTGTTTTTTTATTTTGTGGTCTTTTGGTACTCCTGAAGGGTTAGATGTTTGAACTTTTAGGGGATATTTGAGAGAAAGTAATATATTTAAATTAAGAGAATTTTATAAATGATTACTTTAAAAAATAAAAAAAAAATCTGTCAATTTAAAATTAAGTAAAATAATAGGTATTATTATTATTATTATTATTATTATGGTAACTAGTTTAATAATTAATGTTATATTATGAATAAACATAAAAAAGCTTTTACGTTGGTTGAGTTAATAGTAGTAATTACTATATTAGCAATACTTTGAACTATAGCTTTCATATCACTACAATGATATAGTAAGGACTCAAGAGATAGTGTTAGAATATCTGATTTGTCTAGTATGAAAATATCATTAGAATTATTTCATCTAGATGCGGGAAAGAATCCACCACCAACTGATGGAACAAATATCACATATAGTGGATGAACCGTATGGACACAATGAGTATTTTGAAACTCAGTATTTATTAATGTAGATAAACTAGATAAAATTCCAAAAGACCCATTAACAGAACAATTTTATACATATTCAGTAACAACTAATCAATATGAATTAGCTGGTATGTTAGAATGAGACCCTTTGTCTTTTAATTTAAATATATTAGATGGAGCTTATGCATGAGATGTAGAAGCAACCGCAATTGTTACATGAAATTATAATT
>CAXBVF010000079.1:0-4302 GCA_963979005.1 uncultured Candidatus Altimarinota bacterium
CTAAAACAGATAAAAAATCATCTTTTTTTAAGAATCATTTTAGGGGAGAATAAGTTCAATTTGCTATATTATGCAAATCAACTATTTGTTCTTTATTTAGTATTATTTTATAATCAGTCTTTATATTATTATCTTTTTCTATCTTTATTAATTTTCATCAATGTGGTTTTATTAAATTATTAGTCATTATTTATTTTTAATTTATTTAAAATTTTATCATGGTTGATACCATTTGTTCAAACACATCAATTATGATAATTTAATTTTTTATTGTAAACTAAATTATTTCATTCTGTATCTGTAACTTTTCATCAAGCTTCAGTTAATATAATTTCAGGAGCACAAGTATCCCATTCACTAAAAGTTCTGTATAAATTTATATAATTTCAAGCCTTTCATTCAGCTATTAATCAAAGCTTAATTCATGAACTTCAACAAAGTTTACTTTCTAGTCATAACTTATCAATCAATTTTAATTCTATATTAGTTGTATGATTTCTACTTATTAATATAATATTATTATTTTTGTTAATTTTTAATTTTATTTTTTTTCACTCATATTCTAGATAAGTTCATTTTCATTTCTCTGCATAATATAATTTATTTGTTTCAGGAACATATACTACTCATAGAATAGGAACCCCATTTTTTACTAATCATATCATAATAGAAAATTCTCAAGTTTTATTTATGAAATCCTTAGTCCCATCCAGAGGATCAATAATCCATAAATATTCACTATTCAATCTTTCTAAATTATCTTTATTTTCTTCTGATAGTATTTTTATATTAGTTTTTTCTAACTCTTTTATAATTAGCTCATTCGCTATTCTATCAGCAATAGTCATAGGAGAGTTATCTTCTTTTATTTCTGTATCAAATTCTCCAGAATAAATTTTCATTATTTCTTTTCATGCATTTAGTGCTGCATTTTTAGCTATTTCTAACATTGATTATTTTAAATTAAATTATTGCTAATATAATACACAAAAAAAGATAAAAATCATTTAATTTTTATCTTTTTTGTTAAAAACTTTTATTTATTTTCCAAAAACCATTTATAACTCTTTTTGAGACCATCTTCTAATTCTACTTCGTATTTCCAACCTAAATTATTCAACTTATTTACATCTTGTAATTTTCTAGGAGTTCCATTTGGTTTATCAGTATCCCAAACTATATTTCATTTATATCAAACAATTTTTTGTACTGTTAATGCGAGCTCTTTTATTGTAACATCTTTTCCGGTTCATATATTAACAAATATATCTCACTTTTTATTTTGTTCTGTAGTAGGATTAAATTTATTCATTAAATATATACAAGCTTCAGCCATGTCTTCTACGTAAAGAAATTCCCTCATGGGAGTTCAATCTCACCAAAGGGTTACTTCTGTATTATTTAATTTTGCTTCATGAAATTTCCTAATCATAGCAGGAAGAACATGAGAGGAGTTCAAATCAAAATTATCATTTGGTCAGTACAGATTAGTAGGCATGCATGCTATATAGTTTGTATTATATTGACGATTATAACTTTGACACATTTTTATTCATGCTATTTTCGCTATAGCATATGGCTCATTTGTAGGTTCTAAACTTCATGTCAAAAGATATTCTTCTTTCATAGGTTGAGAACACAATTTTGGATATATACAGCTAGAACCAAGAAAAAGCAATTTTTTTACTCAGTTTAAATAAGAATTATGAATTATATTATTCTGTATCTGTAGGTTTTTATATATAAAATCAGCTGGAAAATCATTATTAGCAAGTATTCATCATACTTTAGCCGCTGCTAAAAATACATATTCTGGCTTCTCAAGCTCAAAAAAATCTTTAACTAAATTGTTATCAGTCAAATCAAGCTCTTTAGAAGTTTTTAAAACTAAATTATTATATCATTCTTGTTTTAATTGACTTACAATAGCAGATCAAACTAGTCATTTATGTCATGCTATGTATATTTTTGAGTTTTTATTCATTCCGTAATTATTATAAATTTTTTAATATATCCAGGTTTAGTATTCTTTCTTTTACCATTTTATGCAGAGATTCATCATTTAAATCAAAAAATTTAAATTCTGAATGCTGAGAGTCATTTTTAATATTTTTTTCTTCTTCAGAACTTAATTTGTATGCATATATTATAGGTGAGCAATGAGTTCAAATATTCTTATACATTGAATTATTGTAGATATCATCATATACACCTAAAAATTTTAATTTATTAGTACTTATATCTATTCATAATTCCTCTTTAGATTTTCTTTTTGCAGAATCTAATATTCTTTCGTTTTTATTTCTTCTTCATCAAGGTAAATAGTAAACTCATTTTAGAGGATTATTTTCTCTTAATCATAATAAAATTTGATTCTTACTATTTAAAAATACTATATCAACAGTTTGAATTATAATATTTTTAACTATTTCTTTATATAATTTATCTTCTATAAACATATTTTATAATTCATACTGTTCTAAAATTTCATATCAATGATTTTTTAATATTTCTTGTTTTCTGAATTTTTCAATATCAGAAGCGACCATTTCTTTACACATATCTCTTACTGTATATTTAGGAATCCATCATAATTCTTTTCTTGCCTTACTGCTATCTCAAAGTAAAAAATCTACTTCAGCAGGACGAAAATATCTAGAATCTACTTCTACTAAACATTTTCAGGTTTTTTTGTCGTATCATTTTTCATCTTCTCATTTTCATTTCCATGCTATCTCTATTCATACTTCTTCAAAACTCCAATCTACAAAATTTCTTACAGTATTTGTTACTCATGTAGATATACAAAAATCTTCTGCTTTATCTTGTTGTAGCATTAACCACATAGCTTCAACATAATCTTTTGCATGTCCCCAGTCTCTTTTCGCATCTAGATTTCATAGATATAATTTTTCTTGAAGTCACAAGTTAATCTTTGCTACTGCCATAGTTATTTTTCTAGTAACAAATGTTTCTCATCTAGTAGGTGATTCATGATTAAATAATATACCATTACAAGCAAACATATCGTATGATTCTTTGTAGTTTCTAGTTATCCACATAGCGTAAAGTTTTGCACATCAATATGGACTTCTAGGGTGCATAGGTGACTCTTCATTATATCAAGCAATAGGCCTATTATATTCAAGTCATCAAAAAAGTTCAGAAGTACTAGCTTGGTAAAATTTACATGTTTTTTCTATACCAGCCACTCTCATAGCTTCTAGTAATCTAAGTGTTCACAATCATACTGTATCAGCTGTATATTCAGGCATTTCAAAACTTACATGTACATGTGATTGAGCCGCTAGATTATATATTTCATCTGGTTTTATATCAGATATTAGTTTTATCAAATTTCCACTATCAGCTAAATCTCAATAGTGAAGAGTAAAATTTTTTTCTCAAAATAAATGATCTATTCTATCAGTATTAAATGAAGAAGCTCTTCTTTTAATACCATGTACTTCATATCATTTAGATAATAATAATTCTATCAAATATGATCAATCTTGACCAGTTACTCATGTAATAAATGCTTTTTTCATTTTTCATTTTTTTAAATTTTAATCTTTTGTAGCCTCCTTCCATTAGAATTAAGGGAAGGAATTCAAGGATGGGTTATTAATTAGTTTTCCTTAATTTTTAACACCTCCCATGATCATCGTCATATCTTTTTATATCATCTTCTCAAAAATATGTTCATGACTGAACTTCTACTAGTATAAGAGGTTCTTTTTGACTATTATATAGTCTATGTAGGTATCATTTAGGAATATTACAAGAATTATTTGCTGTTATTACTTTTATCTGTTCTGTTTCTGCATAATCTGGGTGTCTAATATCCACATTTGCAACCCCAGACACAACTACCCAGTGCTCACTCCTATGTTTATGACTTTGTAAAGATAATCTTTTTCATGGTGTTACTACTATTTTTTTAACCTTGTATTCTGGGGAATCTTCCAAAACATAATATATTCACCATGGACGTTTTCATATTTCTAAATATCTTTCTTCTTGATGTTCTTTAGGTATTTTAGATAGAGTTTTCTTAATTTCATCTATATCATCCTTGTTTGCAGCTTTATTTATTAAATCACTACTACTATGAGTTTTTCTTCATAATCAATCTACTATTTGCACTCAATATTTTTTACAAACTTTTGCTTCTGGTATTTCATCAGCAAATCTATCTCATCATTTTGTAAATATAATTTTATCATATTTATTAGTTTTTTTAGCTTCTTCTATAAGATAAGAAAGACTTTTGCTTACGCTTGAATCGTCATCTATTGATAT
>CAXBVF010000080.1:0-4188 GCA_963979005.1 uncultured Candidatus Altimarinota bacterium
GAGTATTTATGCACAAATAGGACAAATGTCCCACAAAATTTAAGTTTCATTTAATAATTGGTGTTTTTGACATCTTTTTTACATTCTCTACATTTAAACAATCTTTTCATTATCGTCAAGAGTAATTAAACGTTGAATTCTCTTTGAAGAACGTGTAAAGTCATATTCACCATAAAAATTTATATGACTCCAATGAATAATTGAACTATTTTTAAAAGCTTTTATAATCTCATCTTTTTCAGTTTGATTTTTAGCTTGTTTATATTTTTTAGTGATATACAGATAGTTCCAAAGAATAATTGCATTTTGAATAAGACGCTTAGAGTTGTTTGCAATATTTTGTTCTGCTGCAGTTGCCACTGTAAATTCAGAATTATTACCAAAGAAAACTGCTTTAGAAAATTTATTTGATGATTCAACTTTATTGAGTTGTTTTTCAATTCTCTGACGAAATACTACATCATCAATATAATTGAGTAAGAAATCTGTTTTTATAGCTTTTCCAAACTCTTTTATTGCAGTGTATAATTTATGATGCTTTGAATATGATGTAAGCCTTTTTAAAAGTTGAGTTGCAGTACTTTTTTTCTCTTTTATAGTTAGAACAAATCGTAAAATATCATCCCAATTTTCTTCAATGATTTTCTCATTAATTTTTCTTTTTGATGATAGTTTATATCCAAGATTATTATACTCTTTAGGACTAATAAAATCATAGAGTTGTTGTGTTTTAAGATTCTTAATTCTTGGTGCAAAACTAAACCCAAGAATATTTGTTAAACCAAAAATTATCTCTGTAAATCCATGCGTATCTGTAGAATGTATATCACTTTTAACAACATCATTATTTAAAAGTCCATCAATAACATATCCTGATTCTCTAGCATTGACATTGATAACTTGAGAATGAAATAATCTATGAGACTCATCTATAAATGTATATGCAACTACACCTTTTAATGTTCCAAAATATTTGAATGAAAAACCAGCATTTGTAGAATCAATTGATGATGACATATTATATTTTTGACCATCACTAGATGTATGATTTATATCTATATCTGCTCTCATTAATTTTACAAGTTCTAATGTATCCATATATTTAATGATTTTATTATTTGCTTCAATTGTATTATCTTCACTAAAATACCAAATTTTAGTATTGTCTAGCTGATTTTCATTTATACCTTTTGAGATTTTACCTATCTTTAAAAGACTAAGATTACAACCATATCCAAGTATTGCAGCAAGCAATAAATTGTGATTTATTTTTGCTTTACTTTGTGAATAATGTTGAAAAGAAGATAAAAAATCAGTTTTCTTATTGATTGTATTTAATACATCAATAATAGATATATACTCGCTGTTTGGGAAATATTTAGATATAGAGTCTTGATTCTCATCTTTATCAACTTTGGGAGTTTTTAGTATAAATGAGTTATCGGTAGCTGTAAAATAGGTATTGAATCCTTTGTTAATATTTTCATTTGTATTTTTAAAACTATTTTTCAGTTTTATTTTTATTGGCTCAATGAAAGTATGGAAATCTTTTAAATATTCTAAATCATGTACTTTAAACAGAGTGTCTTTATTTTTATACCAATAATCTTTTTCAATTAAATAATCATCAAAGTTACGGTATCTAAATGAATATTTTAAATTAAGTGTTCCATTTTTAATAGCATCACTCGCATGAAAAAAAAGTAATACTTTATAAAGAGATATTTTAAATTTTTCATCAGTAAATATTATTAATCTTTCTTCTTCATCCAAAAAAGCATGGGGTGCTTTGTTTGTAATGGTAGAATTATTTCTAAAATATTTTATAGCTTCAATAATATCTTTATTTGAATTCTTTTCATCAAATTCTATAGTTTGTAATATATCTGATAATTTTCCCTGTAGCGATATTGATTTTTTTGAGATAAAATCATATTTGTTATCGATTGTATGCTCGTGTAAATTTTTATCAACTAAAATATTTTTTAAATACTCTGATTTTATAGCTACGAGTTCTTCAATCGCCAGCACTTTTTTAACAGCACTAAGTTTTTTATTTTTAACAATCTCTTCAATATCATTTAAAGTTGATAAATTTATATCTTCAAGTGATTGAATAAGCTTGTTTTTCTGTGGTTCTTGTTCAAATACAAACTCTTTTTGTGTTCTAAATGATGATGTTTTAGCACTCTGTACAATTGAAACAAATCTATCAATTAAATTATCATTTCTAACTAGGTATTGATAATATACAAATGAAAGTAGTAGAAAATTGGATTCTACATCTTTTTTTCTTTTTACTTGAAATACTCGACTCTTTTCAATCCACTGAGCATGGTAGTGAGCAGTTTTTGAAGATAAACCTATTGTTTCAATAATCTCTTTCAATATATTGAATTTCGATTTAATAGTTTTTAACTTTACAAGACTTTGAATCATCTGTTTTTTATTTGTTGAATGTTCTAACTTTTTATACTTAACTAGATGATATTTATTTTTATAATGGTCGTTTTTTTCTAAAAATTCATTTAGTTCTTCTAATCTTATATCTTGTAAATATGGTTCTAATTTATCTAAAATATCTTTTTTTTGAGAATTTAGTGCTAATGTAATAATTCTTGTAAATTCAGTATAACTTGGAATTTCTATTTTTAGTTTTTTAGATAGTTCAACTAATGTATAAAATATTTTTTTACGATTCACAAAATTAGAAGCTAAATTTATTGATTCATTTATAAGGACTGATTTAATATCATTAGAATATCTTTCAATCATCAAATAGTTTCTTATCATCTCTTTATATCTGTGATATGATGATCTTGTAGGAATTTTAATTGATTTAGTAATTTTTAATTCATCGGGAAGATGCTGTATGTTTTTATCTTCTTTGGAATACAAGAAAAATTTATTTGTTGCTTTAAAATATCCATATAATAAGATAAAATATATTTGTTTAGTCTTATCAACCTTTTTTAATAATTTATTTGGAACATTAAAATAATAATCTCTTTCTTTCTCATTAAAAACGGGTATTGCTTCAAAATCATTAATTTCTTGTTTAGTTAATATTCTTTGATAGGTCAATTGATTTCCTTGTAAATTAATTAATCTTACTTAGCATATGATATAATAAGATTAATTAACGGTTTATATTACACTTATTATAATCTAAAAATAGTTTATTCTGACTGTTACATATACCTCGGTTTAATTTACACTTCTAAAAAGGTCAAAAATGCAAATAGGTTATGCAAGAATTTCTAAAGCTGATGAATCTCAAGTTTTAGATTTACAAATAGATGCACTAGTTGAAGCTAATATTAATAAAGAAAATATTTATACTGATAAAATATCTGGTGTTAAAGATGATAGACCAGGACTTGAAAGTTGTTTAAAAGCTCTTAGAAAAGATGATGTATTAGTTGTATGGAAGTTAGATCGTTTAGGTAGAAGTCTCAAACATCTTATTAATACAATTGATGATCTAAATGAAAGAGATATTGGTTTTAAAGTTTTAACTGGAGAAGGTATGAATATAGATACAACTACACCTGCTGGAAAAATGATATTCTCAATATTTGGTGCATTCGCTGAGTTTGAGAGAGGATTAATTAGGGAAAGAACAATCGCTGGTTTAAAAGCTGCTAGAGCCAGAGGGAAAAAAGGTGGTAGGAAATTTCAACTAACTAAGTCTCAAGTTAGATTTGCTCAAGTTGCTATGAAAAATAGAGATACTAGTGTTATGCAATTATGTAAAGAACTTGGCGTTACTAGACCTACTATTTATCGTTATGTAAGTCCAAATGGAGAACTCAGAGATTTTGGAAAAAAAGTATTGAATATATAGAGTTTATTTGTAACTATTAACTAAAACTTAAATTTCGTGGGACATTTACCCTATTTGTGCATAAGTACTCTAACTTCCAAAAGGATTCACAAGAAAAATAGTTATTACATTATTTGACTTTTCGATAATATCCAATGGATTTCGTTCTTCTATAAACAATAAAGAATCATCTATTTCAGATAATTCAACTTTAGTATCTGTAGCAGTAAGATTTTTAAAAGAATAATATTGTCTCATTAAGAGAGAATTCTTAAGTGGCATATTAATAAATAATATCTTTCTTTTTAAATTTTTTATAGCAGATAATAATATAAAACTATCTCCAATTAGTATAATATTTT
>CAXBVF010000081.1:0-4092 GCA_963979005.1 uncultured Candidatus Altimarinota bacterium
AGCCTATTGTAACATCTGGTAAACTACAATTTGAATCTTGAGCTGTCCAATCTGGAATTTGTGATTGTAAACTTGCTATTAATGAATCTATCTCTGTCTTTGTATATAAATCTGTCTTTGTATAAACATCACTACTATTTGCTTTACCTGATATTAATGCTAATTTATTATTAACATCTTGATACCAATTAGCTGTTATTGCATCTCAACTATTAACTGTCTGTGTTGTACTTGTTATACTTGCTGCATATACCACTCATATTAAAGTAACTCAAAATACACTTGCTGCATATACTGTCTTTCATGTAAAACCCAACACTTTCTGTGCTTTTTCTTTTATATATCTTTTCATATTATTTTTTGTTATTTTTTAAAATTTAGAATATCCTCTCTATTTTCCTTTCCCCCTTAATAAGGGGGAGAAAACTAGTAGAACTAATTTAGGGGGATATTTTCTTTATTTCTCAGCTCATTTTAAAGAACAAAAAATACAGATATCTATCTATGAAAGTTTTTCTCTCACAAATAAATACCTGCATTCTTCTAAAAAACAGTTTAATCCATTTATACAGCCTGTTGTTGCCTGTTGTTGCCATACTATTTAGTTAAAAATATATATAAATATTCTAATTTTTTTGATTGCTATGTCAAATCTTTTTTTATTTTTATGTGAAAAAAAAAAGAATTAATTTATAATTCTTTTTTCACTATATTCATAACATCTTTCTGGCTTCTTTTTCTTTTATTATAAAGTTTGATTCTTGCACTATATCATTTGTTAGTTACAAAGATAATTTTTAACAAAAACTATCTTTTTTTATTTAAAGTACTTTTCATATAGATTTCTTTATACTTCACATTAATCATTCTGATTGTTCTTCTTTTCTTAAATTTTCTACTGGATTATCTTCTCAAAAATATATTAGTTTATCATAGCTATTTATTATATTATCAAGTTCATCATCTATTTTTAATATTTTTTCAAAACTTAATCAAAAAGAATACACATAAAATCTTATTTCTTTTTTTAAATGTTCTTTAAAATCTTCAATATTTTTATATTCAGATTGATTATAAAAATAATAATTTACTATATATTGAACATCAATAAAAAACTTATCCAAATCTTTAAATTTAGATAAATGTTTTTTTATTTCAATATCTACTTTTTCTACATCTTTTTCCATTTCTTTTAAATCTTCCCTCATTCATTCTAATACATCATTTTTTGTTAACATTTTTTTATTTTTTATTTAATAAAATTTTATAGGAATAATTTAATTTTCAATAAATAATATTAATTTTTTGTTTATCCTTTATATCTAATCACTCTAAACTATTTATATTTTTTATTTTTTTTCTTAATATACTTATATTATCTCTAAAATTGTTTAACTTTATTATATCAAGCTTTAATATATTATCTATATTATTTTCAATATAACTACTTATTTTATCAACTCAACTAAGCATATTATTAAATCATTTTTTTTCTTTTAATAATAATTTAACATCTATACTTTCAGCAAAATCACCTATTTCTCATCATACATAATTTGGTCATTCTCTAGAAAAATCTTTTCATTCCCTACCTTTGATTTCATATAATTCTCAATTTCATGTTTTTTTAATTAACTCATTATTTTTTCATTTCCCCAACTTCAATCACTTCAATATTTTACCTATTGGTCATATTCATAGTACTCAAATTGCTAATCATCATTTATAT
The DNA here is from genome assembly GCA_963979005.1 of uncultured Candidatus Altimarinota bacterium. Classification (GTDB taxonomy): domain Bacteria; phylum Patescibacteriota; class Gracilibacteria; order BD1-5; family UBA6164; genus UBA6164. Next base: position 1,730 of record CAXBVF010000081.1, read on the forward strand.
GGATCTTCTAATGTATTTCATATGTCTCATAATTCATTTACTAATTGCTTTATTAATTCTGCTAATATTTCTGGATTTAATAATGATTCAAACATTTCAACTAACTCATTTATTGAACTTTCTAGTAATTGTTCTATTTCTTCTAAGTTATTTACTATAAGTCAATCTAACAATCATTTCACAAACTTCTTTATATCTGGATTTTGTTCTAATTCAAGATTTATTCATAATTTTTCATATAAACTTTCTTGTATTTCTTTTGTTTTTGTTTCTTGGTCTATTCAATTTTCTATATGCTTATCTAATTCTAAAGTATCTCATCAGGAATCAAAAAATTCTTCATAAATTTGTAAGTCATCTAAATCTTCTATTTCAGCTTGTCTTATTTCTTTCATTCTCCTATTACTATTTTCTATTTTTGTTGTACTTACTTCTTTTAAATCATTACTAGTTTTTTGAGTTTCTGTTATTTCATAATTACTTCATCATTCAAAACTCATAGTTTTATTTTATTTATTAACTATTCTAATTTTATCACAAATTATTTTTATTTACAAAAAAGTAGAGTGTTTTTTTATTTACACTCTACTTTTATGGGGTCAGTTCAAAAGCATTATTTCCTTTTCACTTTACAATATCAATTACTTATATAAAAATAATTCCAAAAATAAGCACTTACTACATTTAATAGTAAGTGCTTTCTTTTTTTATATGTTTTGTGATGCTTTAACATTCACAAATATGAATTAATTGTTGTTAAAAAATCTTGTTTTATATTGTTATCTATTTTTCTATATTTTACACTCAGGGTACCCACAAGGGATCCCCCTACATTTTGTTTTAATTTTATTCTTTCATTTAATTTTATTATTTTTTTATAAAAATATCATATAGTTCTTTTTCTGATATATGTTCTGTGTGGTTTTATATATACTCATAAAAATAATACTCATTTTGTATAGTGTTGTAAATATATTTTGTTTGGGTGCAAGATTAATCAAAGTTCAATTTTTAAATAATTATTTATTTTTGGTATTAATTGTTTTAATTTTTCTTTATCCTTATGTAGAATAAAAAAATCATCTACATATCTTCAGTAATATTTTATTTTTAATGTTTGTTTCATATATTTATCAAAATTCATTAAATATATGTTTGAAAACAATTGACTTGTGAGATTTCATATTGGTAATCAACATCATGGTTCTGCAAAAAATAGACTTTTATTTTTTGGTAATCATATATAATCTAATTTTTTTCATTTAAATATTCAGTTTTTTGTTGGATCATTATATATTATTTTTTTGATTAGCTCTAAAACTCCCCCTGCTTTTCAGGCATCCCCCTCTATGAGGGTGATCTTTCTTTTAGTCTCCCTCTTGGAGGGAGATGTCTGAGGTACGAAGACAGAGGGAGTCTTTCATAATACATCTTTAATCTGCTTATACAATATATCCTTATTCATACTCATAAAGTATCAACTTATATCTAATTTTAATATATAACAATCTTCACTATAATTATTACTACAGCTTCTAATAAATTTTTGTAGTCTTTCTATTCAAAAACTTGTTCACTTAAATTTTCTACAAGAATATGAATCATATATAAATTGCTTTTCAAATATTGGTGATATATAATTATATATTAAGTGGTGTACTACTCTATCTCTAAAATTTCATGCAAATATTTCTCTTTTTACTGGATGATTTTGTATAAAATATATACTTTTTCATACTTTGTAAGTTCAATCTAATAATTCATTATATAATTTTATTATATTTTCTTCTAAGTTAAATTCAAATTCTATTTGATTGTATGTATTTCTTTTATTTTTTCTTGCTTCATAATATGATTCAAATAAATCATGTAATAATTTTTGTTCGTTCATATTTTATTTTTTAGATAAACTTTTTTGCCAAGCAGTTAACTGTTTTGATATACTTTCTAGTAATAGATTTATTTCAATATATTTATTTAAATTTATAATTTTTAAATCTTTACAAAGTCTGAAATATAATCTTAATAACTCTACTTTTTCTCTTGATAACAAAATATTACTTTGTTTATTTTGTTTTCTATTTGCTTTGTAAATATTTGATATCAAATTAATAATTTCTTTTTTTATTGTATCTCAAAGAGTATATTTATACTCTTTTGTAAACTCCTTTACTACTTTAAAAACTAATAATAATAAATCATAACTTGATTTATAAACTGGTAGATTATCATATGTTGCCATTTTTTTATATTAAATTATTATAAATAAAAATAAACTTACAATAAATGTAAGTTTATTTTTATATTTATCCTTTATACACCTAACACTGAACCCGTTAGCCTTATCCCGACTATTCCTGTTT
>CAXBVF010000082.1:0-3958 GCA_963979005.1 uncultured Candidatus Altimarinota bacterium
TTTATCTCCTATATATCTACTTGATTTAAAATTTTCTCATTCTCATAGATTAGTTAGACTTCATTTTAATTCTAAGTTTTCATCTAATATATATAAATCTGTATACTGATTTCTTTCTCTTCCCCAAGTATTGATACTTGTAAGTATTCTGAAATCTCATTTATATTCATCCATACTATATTGAGTAAGTGGTGAACCTGGAACTATTGTAGAGTCTTGGTATTTTAAACTATTCCCATCAATATTAACTTTATGCACAAGTGTATTTTGACCTCTTGGATACCAAGGAGCAAAACATCTAGCATTAACAGGACAAGAAAAATCATAACTTTGATACATATGCGAAGTTAGATACATATTATCTAAACTCATATATAATTCGGCATTTGATCAAGCGATTACTTTTGTTTTAACTTCATTCTCAGTATTTTTTGTATCTATTATTGAGATAATATTATATGAAGGTGAAAACTCAAACTGCTTCATAGTTTCAGGATCCGGTAAAACATATTCTATTTCATTACAATTAGCTATATCTCAAGCTGTAATATTATAAGGTAAATCTAATCATCTAAGTTTTAAATTTTGTTTAGATTCATCACTAGTTTTACTTATATCAATTTTTTTAGGTAAAATATTTTTTATTTCAACATCTATATCATCTTCTATTTCAAATGTATGATAAGGAATAGAGAAGTTATTATTACTAATAACATAAATATAATCCCCTATCTTTCTTGATTTTCTTAAATCTCCATCAGCAACATATAGTTTAGTTAAAACTGGTACTTTAATATTAGTAGTATCAAATACTATTGTATAAGTTTTTGAATTTCTATTAATCCAATATCCAAATTTTGAATAATTGGTATTACTATAACCGCTTGATATAATAGTTAGTCTATCTTCTCAAATATATAAAACCGGTCTATTAAAATTTGAAGGTAATTTAATTTTTTTAATTATTTCTAAATCAACTGCTTCAACTATATAAACATATTTATCTAATTCATTATAATAATATATATAACTTCAATCCGTTTTTACAATATCTGATTCATCTACTCATTTAACCTGAACATTAGTCTCAGAAAAATCATCAGATCATGCTCAAGCTACTGATTGAATAGAATCACTAGATTCATTTTTTTCCATAACAACTCATTCATCAAAAGCTATATCTATATCTGGTCATCATAATGATCTATAGACAACTGGAATATTCCATCTATTTTTATTATTTTTCCAATATTCTTTTATATAATCTCACATAACATCTTCTAACCCATCACATGTTTCAAATGATTTCAGATTAAAATCAAAATCAATTTGCTTTATTTCTTGTTTCTCAAGTTCATCAATAATAGATGTATCTTCTACATCTAATGCTCAAACATTTCAAAATGAAAATAGTGTCAAAATAGCTATTAGTAAGCTCAATGAAAAAATATTAATTTTTGATCTTTTCATAACAATAAAATTAAAAAAATAAGATTATTTGAATAATAATCTTATTTTAAGTATTAGCAATTAATTAATGTAGTTTTTTTGTGAAGAATTTAATGATGATAATTAATGCCTTTCTTAATACAACTAACTCTATATATTTGTTCAAACAACATCATTATAGCCTGGGCATGTGGAAATGTCATTGGAGATAAAGATAATTTGAAATCTATACTTGTTTTTAATAAGTCATAGTTTACTCAATAGGCTCATCCAATTATAAAAACTATATTTGAATATTGCATCTGCTTATCTTCAACTAGCTTGTAAAACTCCTCTGTAGTTAATTGTTTTGAATTAATATACAATAAAATTTTATATCATTTTTCTTTGCCTAATACTTTTATTAAGGCTTTGCTTTCCTCATCTATTATTAATTTTGATTCTTTTCTTTTTGAGGGCTTAAGTTTGATAAAATTTACTTGTTTTCACAATCTTTTATGGAACTCTTTAATTGGTTCATTAAAATGTTTAAATGAATCTACAAAGCTTATTATTTTTATCATATTATATGTACTATTATTTCTAATCCCTCCCCCCTGACGGGTACTCCCTTTGGAAAAGGGAGAAATTTTAATATTTTTCTAAAATTTAACAATCTCAGATTCTTGTCCTCTTAAAGTAACTTCAAATCATCCCTTCTCAACTGTTTTTGGTGAAATAACTACTCTATTTGGTATTCAAAATAGTTCACAATCTCAGGCTTTTTGCCCAAAACCTACTTTTTTTCACATTCTATCATCTAGGATAACTGTTTTTCATTTAGCTTCTAATCTAGTAGCCATATCATTTGCTTTTTCTAAATTATCTTCTCAAATTACTATGATATAATAATCAGCCGGAGTTATACTATCTGGCCAAGCTATTCATTTTTCTCACATCTTGTATTCAGCTATTACTCACATAAGTCTTGATATTCAAATACCATAACATCACATTAATACATCATGTTCTTTATTATCTTCTCATGTCATTTTTACTCAAAATGGTTTAGAAAATTTTGTTTCTAGTGGAAAAATATTTCATACTTCAGAAGCCTTTTCTATTCTATGTTCTTTTCAATTACATTTTGTACATTCAAAACCTTTATCCAAATCAACTACTTCTTTATTATGAGAAGTTCCACATTTATCACATATATAAATTTCATCTTCTCAAATAGGAAGAACAACTTGAAATTCATGAGAATATTTATCTGTAAATACTCAACCATCAGCTAAAGTAATATATGTATCATCTAATAATTCTAATCTATCAAAAATTTTCATATAAACTTTTTTCATTCACTCATAATAAGCTTCAAATTCCTCATTAGAAATATGAAATGAATAAGCATCTTTCATCAAAAATTCTCTACCTCTCAAAAGACCGGATTTAGCTCTTTTTTCATTTCTAAACTTATTCTGAATTTGATAAACACAAGCTCATGAATCTTTATATGAATTAATAAATTCACTCATCAAAGGTACTACTATTTCCTCATGTGTTGGATTAAGTCTATAGTTTTTATCTCCATAAGTAGGCACTTTAAAATATTCCTCAATATCTGCTCTTCAGGTTTTTTCCCAAACATCCATAGGAGAAAGTCCACTCATCAATATTTCACTTGCTCAATAAGTATTCATCTCTTCCCTAACTATATTTTCTATATTTCTTAATACTTTTAATCAAAGTGTAGTATAGTTATAAACTCAGGCCATAGTTTGTCTTATAAATCAAGCTTGTAATAAAATACCAGTTGAAATATTATCACTAATATGTGGTCTTGTTTTAAGTGTTTTGATTGGAAAGTTTGATAATTTTATCATTTAAAAAAAACTTATAAAATAATATTAAAATTATTTTATAAGTTTTTAACTAATTGTAAAGAGCTTTTTTAAGTTCTCATATCTAATAGATCTTGTACTAATTGGGCATAAGGATTATCTAATTTTTTCCCATCAATTTCTATAGGATCTCATGCTCTATCAACATATACTTCAGATGATTTATCTCAATTTTCTCAAATTATTGGATTCATTTTTTTATTTTAGTTTTTAATCTATATATTTATGATAACATAAATATAATTTATTTTCAAAAATTAGTAAGTAATATAATACTCATATGTACCACTACCCGTACTAGGGAAACTTACAGTTGCTCAATTACTAAGTATATTATTTCATCCTTTATCAAATACTACATAAAATGTTTTACTTCAAGGAGTAAGTTGAGCTCAACAACCAGGATCTGAACTATTTATATATCAAAATACCGAACCAGAGGCTACTACTTCTGTACAATAGCTAGTATTTACCCTAAATGAATAATCACTTTTTGGTAGAAAATTTCATGTATTAAAATCAAATATAAATCAATCATTAAATAGAGAAACTCTACTTGCTATATCTATAGTTGGAAATGTAATTGAATATGAATTACTAAGTACATTTGTTCATCATTTATCAAA
>CAXBVF010000083.1:0-3757 GCA_963979005.1 uncultured Candidatus Altimarinota bacterium
TAGCATTGTCTTTTGCGTTTTTCATCGCTATCATTCTAGAACTATGTTCTGATGCCTTAGATTCAATAAGTATATCATAGAACATCGAATCAATAAGCATTGGTAATACTTCATCTATCAATTCTTCAGGAGTTGGTTCAATAGTATATCTTAAACTATTATCATCATCCTCATACTTATAATCTTCTCCCAATATTGTAGAAAAATATTTTTCTATTGACTCATCAGTTAATGGGAAAAAATCTCTAGCTACTGGGATTTGTTTAATAGTATTTACATAATAATTATAAAAAACTACTACTTTATCGTATTCACCCTTTGCAAATTTTTCACTTACAAATCTAGAAACAGATTTAGAATATTCAAAATCTATATTATCAGAAAATTCATCTGAAAAATCAGCAATTATATTATTACCTGTTCTAGCAACAAATTGACTACCTCTTTTTCAAAGAGTACAAAAATCTATTTTTTCATTATTAGATTTCATATATTCATTAACTTTTTTCATCACATTGATATTATAACCTCAACATAATCATTTATTTGAAGTAATAATAATTCAAAGCGTTTTGGATCTATTTATCTTTTTGTCAAAGAATACATTATGAGAAAGACTTTCATTCAAGTTCATAAAAACTTTTAAAATTCAAGTTATATATTCTTTCTTTGTAATAGCCAATTCTTGAGCTTTTTTCATCTTTACAGTTGAAATAAGCTCCATAGCTTTAGTTATTTTTGCTGTATTCTTAATAGAACCTATTTTTCTTTTAATTTCTTTTCAGCTTGCCATAAATATTGTAAATTATTAAATAACCTCATCCATGAATTCCTTCTCCTTCGGAGGAGAAGGAGGCTACAAATTATTTTTATTAAGATATTTTTCTATTATCCCCTCTCCTTCGAAGGAGAGGGTTAGGGTGAGGTTCTTATTTATTTAACTCAACTACTTTATTAATAACCTCTTTTAACTTAACCTCTGTTTTATCTGTTATTTTCTTATCTTTTTTAATTGACTCTAAAATTGTTTTTTCGTCTTCTAGACTTAAATATAAGTCCATTTCACATTTTTTGATTTTAGAAACTTCAATCTTATCAAAGTAACCTTTTGCTCATGCATATATTGCACAAACTTGTTCAGATACAGTAACTGGTTCAAAAACTCATTGTTTTAATAATTCCATCATTCTAGCTCATCTATCTAATAATAGTTTAGTACTAGAATCTAAATCAGAGGCAAATTGAGAAAATGCAGCTAATTCTCTGAATTGAGCAAGGTCAAGCTTAAGTGTACCTGACACTTTTTTCATAGCCTTAATTTGTGCTGAACCTCATACTCTTGAAACTGATAATCAAACATTAATTGCTGGTTTTTGACCTGCATTAAATAAATCAGATTCTAAGAATATTTGACCATCTGTAATTGAAATTACATTTGTAGGTATATAAGCAGAAACATCTCATGCTTGAGTTTCAATAATAGGTAATGCTGTCATTGAACCTCCTCAAAGTTTATCATTTAATTTTGAAGATCTTTCTAATAATCTAGAGTGTAAATAAAATACATCTCATGGGTATGCTTCCCTACCTGGTGGTCTTCTTAATAATAATGACATTTCTCTATAAGCATTTGCTTGCTTAGTAAGATCATCATATATAATTAAAGCATGTTGACCATTGAACATGAAGTATTCTCACATAGCACAACCTGCATATGGAGCAAGATACTGCATTGAAGCTGGATCAGAAGCTCATGCTGTAACAACTATAGTATAATCCATAGCTCATCTAGCTCTTAATTCTTCAACTACTCTAGCAACTTTTGCTTCTTTTTGTCAAACAGCTACATATATACATGTAACTCATTCTCATTTTTGATTTAAAATTGCATCAATAGCAACTTGTGTTTTACCAGTTTGTCTATCACCAATAATAAGCTCTCTTTGACCTCTACCAACTGGTACCAAGGCATCAATTGCCTTAATTCAAGTTTCCATTGGTTCATGAACAGATTTTCTATCCATAACTCATGTAGCAACTCTTTCAATTGGGTAAGATTCTTTAGATTTAATTTTACCTAAACCATCAATTGGATTTCATAAAGCATCAACAACTCTACCAATCATTTCTTTTCAAACTGGAACTTCTAGAGTTCTAGCTGTAGCTTTTGCTTTTTCTCATTCTTTAATAGTTCTAAATCCAGAAAGAATAACAACTCAAACAAAGTGTTCTTCTAAATTAAGAGCAACTCAAACTGCTCAAGATTCGAATTCAACTAGCTCATTGTATGCAACATTTCTTAAACCAGAAACTTTTGCAACACCATCTCATAAATAGAAAACCTCTCAGACATTTTCTACTTCTGGATTAACTGTGCTTGAATCCAATTTCTTTTCAACTTCACTTATAATGTTATTAAGTAAATCGTTAGCCATAATATAAATATTAATTAAAATTAAATTATCAAACCCCTCAATCCCCTTATCAGGGGAGGTAGAACAATTGTAGTTATCCCCCCTGATAAGGGGGTTAGGGGGTTATTTGTTCAATAAGTTATAAAACTTCAAGAAACTTAAGTCTACCAAATTATCATTTAAATAAACTTTCATTCCTCATTTTATCTTTTTGTTTTTTATAAGTTTAATATCATTGTCTTTTACATCAATATCAAACATTTTTTTATAAATACCTTTTGTTTCTTTTAGAATATATGAAGTATCAATATCTCAATAATATTCAACTGAATATTCATTAGTTCAATTAAAAACATTATTAAATATTCTCTTTCATCTCTTTCAAATTTTATTTATTAAGTCATTATAGACTTTTAATTTTTTTAAAAGCTCTTCTAACTCAGTCTTATTTAAACTTTCTATTTTTTGCATAAACTATAATTTTATAGAATTAACCTCTTTATTAATAAATTCTTTATTATTATCTTTTTTATCAAAAACTTTTGAATTTATTTTTAATGATAAATCAAGAACCTTGTTTTTCATTTCATTAAGCATACCTAGTCTTTCTTTTTCAACATCACGTCTTGCTGAATCCATAATACCTTGAGCTTTTTCTTCAGCATCTTGTATTTTTTTAATTGTATCTTTTTTAGATATTTCATCAGCATTTTTTTGCATTTCTAGTGCTTTATTTCTAGAACCTTCTATTATAACTTCTGCTTCTTTTTCTGCAGCTTCGATTTTTTCTCTTACTACATCATCTGAATTATCTAGGTTTTCTAATTTTGATCTTCTTTCTTCTATTGTTTTAATAATAGTATCTCCTAAGAAGTAGTAAAATATAAAAAACAATAATCAAAAATTTATTAACTGTGCCAATATGACAGAAATATTTAAATCATCCATAATATTAATTAAATTAAAATTTAAACTACCCTAAAACTTTAAAAGCAATTATTAATCAGTAAATTGCAACTACTTCTATAAGTGCTACAAATAATACCATAAATGCCATTATTTTACCTTTTGTTTCTGGTGATTTATTAATAGCATCCATTGCTCATTTAATAAGTAACCCTTCACCTACTCAAGCACCTAATCATGTAAATCAAATTGCTAATCACGCTGCTAGAGCTGCGGCTGTTGCTCAAGTAAAATCTAATATTGAGAACGCTACAATTAGTGCATATATTGCAGCTGATTCGATTAACGCTACTCAAAGTATAGATATAGTAAGGAAGAAAGATATCATCTTTGGATTTTTTCACATTACTTCAAGTGATTTTTCAGCCATATATCAG
>CAXBVF010000084.1:0-3686 GCA_963979005.1 uncultured Candidatus Altimarinota bacterium
ATATTCAAGCTCAAGAAGATTTTCTATGAGATATGGATTTCAAAGTAGCTAGATCAGCAAAATGAATTACTGCTATGCAACTTGATGTAAAAATCAAATGATTAAAAATGGAAGTATTTGAAAAAGCTTTTGCTCAATGATCAGAAGCTTCTGAATTTGTTCTTGGAAAAATGCTTGAAGTGCAAGCAAAAGTTTCTCCAGAATTATCTAAATATGCTCCACTTATAATGACTATAAAAGTTCCAGAAGATAAGATAAGGGTTATAATAGGTAAATGAGGAGAAAATGTACAAAGAATGGAAAAAGAATACGGGGTTAAAGTTTCAATAGATGATGATGGTACAACAACTCTTACAGCACCAACACAAGAATGATGAGAAAAAGCTATTAATGATATAAAAGAAATATTATGGGAACCTAATGTAGGTTATAAATCAAAATGAAAAGTAGTAAAAATTCTTGAATGAATGTGAGCAATTGTAGAATTTAGAGGGAAATCAGGTATGATTCATATTTCTAAATTATCATATAAGAGAGTTGAAAATGTAGAAGATTATTTGAGAATGTGAGATGAAGTAGATTTTGAAATTATTCAAGTAGATTTAGCAAAAGGTAGAATAGGATTAAAAAGAGAATTAAGTGAAAAAGAACAAAAAGAAGTAGATGAAATTAGAGCTAAGAAAGATGCAGAAATAAAAGCAAGAGCTGAAAAGAAAACAGAAGAAAAATAAAAAATAAGCTATCTTAAGATAGCTTATTTTTTTATATATAGTAAAAATATGTTAAAATATATAAAAGTAGTAATGATAAATATATTTTATGAAAAAAAGTCCAGATAGTAAAATTAGTTGTGATGAAAAATATGAGAATGAATTAAATAGTATTGATGAAATATTAATTAAGTATTGATTTGATACTTTTGAATTTTGAGAATTGTATAATAAAGATAAAGAAGTGGCTATAAAAAAACTTGGTTTTATATCAAATCCTGTTTTAAATACTTTAACTAATTATTTTGATGAAAAGAAGGCAATAACAGATTCAACTTGATGAAAATTGAAAAAAAATATTTCATGAAAAGAAACAAATGATGAACTAAGTGATAAAGCTATATCTATAATCCTTCAAGAATTACATAATCATTTTGATTCAAAACTTGTTTTTGATACTCAAAGAGAAATGAATGAGATCAGCTATAAGTTTATGTTATCTATTGAGGATAAAATTGGAGAAATTGACCCTAGTATTTTTAATGCTAATGCTACTATGACCTCTTTGAAGGAATTTTTCATGAATCACTGATATTACTTAGACTTAATATGAAATAAAATAACTATAAATAATAGTTCTAAGCATGCTGTGTTTATCTCTCTACATCCTATTATTAATGTAGATTATACAACATTTAATAATTATTTACCTGAAAATATACCATCTCCTATAAATAAGTTTCCTCATGTTAAGGTTACAACACTGTGAAAGAATTTGATGCCAAACTTTGAAAAAAAATTAAAAGAAGAATTAAATGTAGATTTTATTTCAAAAAAATGAGTTTCTGATAATGGAGAAATATTTTTATACGATGAGTCATTAATTTGAGATTCAAAAATTAGTAGAAAACAAGAAAAAAAGCTTACACTTGCAAATGAAATGGGACATGTCATTTTTCATTATCTTTTTGAAGGTATTCAAATAGAAAAATACAATAATTTAACTTTTGAATATACAAATGGAAAATCTTATACTTTTCAAAACCTTAATGAAGCTGTATCAGATATTACAGAGCTTAATCAATGAAAGGATAATATAAGAATGTTTATGTACACATTAAATGAGAATTTAAGTAGACAAGGAATAATGGATAGATATACTTTTTCTTCCGATATTATCACATATAATTTTAAGCTAGTTTTAAAGGAATTGTGAATTTCTGGTATGCATATTCCTGCTGAAAAATTTAAGGAGTTTAGAACTAGATTGTTAGAGAAAGTGAATAATGATGTTTTTTGATTAGTAAAGTCTTTTATAGCTATTATTAGTAAAAAAGAGAAAAAATCTAAAAAATAAACTATAAAAATATAATTTATATTAAAAATAACTTTAACTTTGTGTAAAGTTGTTTTTTTTTACAATTGATTTAAAAATCATATAATAAATTTGTATAAATTTTTAAAAAAATATTTATGAATAAACAAAAATATGCATTTACATTAGTGGAGTTAATAGTAGTAATTACTATTCTAGCTATTTTATGAACAATAGCTTTTATCTCATTGCAATGATATTCTAAACAGGCTAGAGATTCTACTAGAATTTCTGATTTATCATCGATGAAAACATCATTAGAATTATTTAATCTAGAAGCTTGAAAATTTCCAGTAACTACGGATTGATTTATAGTTACTTATTCTTGATCTACAGTATGGACTCAATGAGTATTCTGAGCTCAAACAATTAGTAGTGTTGAAATATTAGATAAAATCCCTACAGATCCATTAGTTGAAAGAGAATATACTTATTCTGTTACAAAGAATAGGCAAGAATATCAATTAGCATGAGTACTAGAATGAGATGATGTGGCTAATATAAATATATTAAATGAAACAAATGCATGAGACCAGTTAGCTAAAGCAATAATAAAATGAAGTTATAATTGAGTAACCTTAAAAAGCTTATCATGATCAACATGTAGTATATTATCCCTACCTTCTATAATATCATCACAAGATGAAACTGTTACAAATTTAACAGATATTCTGACAAGTAATTGACTTGTATATGAGTGATATAATAATCTGCCGACAAACTATAGGTCTAGTAAATATAATGCTGAGTGATGATTTGCATTTGCATCAAATCAGTTAATTGTATATTCAGATACAGATGAATGTAGTTCAATATATGATGCTGATGATAGTACAGCCAGAAATACTATGCTTTCAAATATACAGACTGCATATAGTGGTACTATATTAGAATCTGAGTCTAATATAAATCAATTAGTAAATCTTGATTTAAATTTACAAGAAGTAATATGATCATCTGTTGTAACTAATTATTTATGATGAAATTTAGTATCAACTGATACTATTCCATGAGCAGATCAATATTTTTCTAGTGTAGTTTGGTTAATGAATATGAATGATCCTGTATTCTCTGGAATTATGGGTACATATAATTCAACTTTACCAACATGTTTAAATATGGCTTTCTGAGAATCTAAATTTTATAATTGAAAAACATATAAAGTTGATTGTTCATCTGCCTCAACTGATTGATTATCTGCGCCTTGGATTTTAAGTAGTCATTGTGCTTGAGGAACTTGGAGTACTCATGGTACTTATTGATGTACTGATGGTCCTGTATCATATTGGCCATCATTATATTATTCTAATCCAACTGAATTTGGTTCAGCAGATACAGTAACTTGAAATACTTATACTTTTCCTGTATCTAGTGTATTTTATTCAAGTGCTACATCAGTATTTGGGACATATAGTTTAAATGCTATATCTACTTCTGCTATGACTGTTGCTGATGATCCTAAGTTTACTTTAAATTGAGATTTTACTATTGAAATGTTTGTTAATCCTACTGATAGTTCACAGAATTATTTCTTTGAATACGGAGATATATCTTTAAATTGGTATGCAGCTACTGAATATATAAAATATAATATATCTCTT
>CAXBVF010000085.1:0-3618 GCA_963979005.1 uncultured Candidatus Altimarinota bacterium
TAAAATTAATTTCTACAGAATTTTTATTTTTAGTTTCGACTCTCGTATTAAGTATTAGTCTGATTTCTATTGTAAGACCATTTCCTATTTGATGGGATGATTTATGAGCTTATATGAATATGCCTCACTTGATGGCTGAAGCTGGTAGTATAATTGCACTTGGTCAAATGTATGCTTGGCAAACATTTACTGGTATTGGTTATATGTTTGGATCACCAACTCTAGCATTTTTCTTTAATAATGTATGATGATTCTTAAGTTTTATTGCTTTGGTTTTGATTACTAGTGATTTACTTAAATCTACTTGAAATAAATGAGAAAAAACTTTTATCAATATACCATTACTTGTATGAACTATTTTTATTTCTTTACCTATGGTTGTTTTTCAACAGGCTAAAGACATGAAACTAGACCCAGGTTTATTTTTTGTTAGTATTATAAGTTTATATCTACTATACAAATATTATTTAAAGGAATCTAACACGCTAGAACACAAACATTCTTTACTAGAAAATACCAAAGATAAAATTGTAGCCTCTTTCTCCTCCAAAGGAGAAGGAATACAAGGATGAGGTTTTTTATATATAATTCTAATAATCTGACTTTTAGCTTGATTCGCTTTTTCTATTAAATTTACATCATTATTACTTATATCTGCAATTATATGAGTTGTAACTTTTGCTAGATTATGATTAGTTTGATTTTTATGATATATATTTATTTTCTTCGCTATATTTACAAAAGCAGACTTATGGTGAAAAATGAACGTTGTAGTTAATCCTGGTAATATAGTTTGATTTGAAACTATGTTTGCACTTGTTTCTCTTTCTATTTGATTCTGATTATTAGTACTTAGTTTTATAAATAATAAGTGAATTATAAAGAAATTTTTCATAGAATTATGAATACTGTTATTATGAATATTTATCGCATTACTACCTTGGCTTGGAAAGAATATTTCAGAAGCTTATCCTAATATAAGTGTATGAACTCTTATATCATGATCTGCTGATAGATTTGATTTTGATAAAAGTCTTATATATAGTGATGAAGAAATAAAAATAATAGATGAAAACAAAAAAAGAGAAAGAATATCTGCTGAATGAATAATTGATAATGAGGATTTTTGAAGGTATTTCGGTTATGAAAAATGAGTAAATAATTATTTAAAACTTCCATGGAATTTAACCATGCAAGTTAATCAATGAGGTGAGTTTACTGATATATGATTTCTTTTTTTGGCATTATTGCCAGCTATATTATTATTTTTACCATTTAGAAAAAAATATTATGCTTGGATAATAGTAGTTGCTTTGATATTTGAATTATTAGTGTTTATAAAAACTGATAATAATTTAATAGATAATTCCAGTATTTCTAGT
Source organism: uncultured Candidatus Altimarinota bacterium (assembly GCA_963979005.1). Taxonomy (GTDB): domain Bacteria; phylum Patescibacteriota; class Gracilibacteria; order BD1-5; family UBA6164; genus UBA6164. The sequence goes on from CAXBVF010000085.1 coordinate 1,383, forward strand.
ATTTCTTCAGAAGCTAAACAGTGAATTTTTATATCAAATACGAGTGTATTAAAAGATAAAAAATACAATAAGGATATTTATGATATAAAAGTAGCTAATTATATTACATCAAATGATATATCTAGCTTGGTTACTGATACTGTTACATATGAAATGGTTAGTGAAAGAGCGGTAGATTTATTTTATAAAGAACTTGAAGCAAAAGTTTTGGATACTTCCATGTGAACTGAAATTGTTTTGACCAAATGAAATTTGCTTGATACTGATTTTGAAATTATTGAAGAATTAAGAATTTTAAATTCTAGTTATTCTAGATTCAATAACTCTATCACTTCTATAGTAGCATTAGAGAAGTCAATTGAACTTCTTAATCTAGATTCAGAAAAAGAAAAATTAATTTCTATATGGAAAGACAACAGAACATTTAATCAGTGTATTTCAGATTTCTTTTCTAGTTTTAATCTACCATTAGGATATGCTATAATATTATTTGTATTTTTATTACCAGTAATACTATTTTTATATTTACTGGATACAAAAACTAAAACTGAATCATCTAGAGTAAATCTATTTAAATTAAATCTTGTATTTGCTAGTTTTTATACTTTTTTGTGGACTATATCAGCATTTTGAGTTGTATGGTATTGAATAAGTATGTACTTTGCATTTTTGCTTTGTATTGCTTTATGAGCTTATTATTTAGCTAGTTACAAAGAGGAAGATAATGATAAAACTTTTTATCTTAAATTATTTTGATCTATTGTTTTTTCATTAATAATTATTATTTATATCGTAAATTCTGTTTTACCGCATAGTTTTACAAATCTAAAATGAGCATGATATGATAAATATAAAGTATGAGACGTGACAGTTGTAAATGCACCTTATCTTTACCATCAAGAGTATTTAAAAATACTATTTCATACAAATATTGATCAATCTAAAACTGAAGAGTTTATAAAAGAATATGTAAGTGATGATATTAAAGACGCAGTTACTTGAATTGAAAAAATGGACATTTTTACTATCAGAGTATTATTGAATCAAATAATATCTCAGGAAAATATACTCACTAATTCTGCAAAAAGATCATTAAATAATATATATAAAAATATATCTAATCCAAGTGAAGAATTCAAAAGTAGCACATGAATCTATAGAATAGGGACTTTCTTGAAATATCATATTTCTGAAAATAATAATAGATTATTAGAAGATAATTTAATATTTTCTTTTAATGATTATATATATGACTCAAATGTTAATAAAACTGTAGAAAATATTTCTAAACTATGACTTTGATATTTGCTTGTTGATTTGAATGCAGCAACTATTGATAAAGATTCTAGACATAACTTAACTACAAGATATGAAAGATTATTAAATACTTTTACTAGTGATAGATTAGAATTAATAGAAACAGATAGTATATGTTTAAAAGTTGCTTTAGATTCATTTAGTAGGTCAGAAAAAATGTCTGAAGATAGAAAAATATTTATGGCAATTGCATGAGTAAATTATGAAAGTTATACTGAAAATTGAACTCAAATAAATAGAGCCACTAAGTTATTACAGTGTTTTGATAAGGTAGATGAACTAATAAAAGAAAATAAAATTGATAAAGATAATTATCCATATTTATTAAATATAGCTAATTATATCTGAGAAAATAAAGAATCATTTCAAACTGAAAATCAAGTCTATACTTTGCTTCAACAACAAATTAGACATTGATATAAAGCATTATTTAAAGTTAAATAAAAATAAAAAACAACTAGAATATTCTAGTTGTTTTTTATTTTTTTAATAAGCTTGATTTATATTTTTTTTCTTTATATGGTTTCATCCTAACTACTTCTGTATCTAAATGATTTTTCTTTATATATTTTTTTAATTCTTTAGAAAATCATACTTGATCATATCACAAACAAACAACCTTTGGATTATATTTATGAATACATTCTAATGGACTAGTTTCATCTCAAGAAAATACATCTTTTGATATTTTTAATTTCTTCACATGTTTAATTCTTTTTTCTAGTTTATATTTAGGTTTTTGTCATTTAAATTTTACTACATTTTTATCAGTAGCTACAATTGTAATAAGTTTATCTCAAAATTTCTTAGCTTGGTTTAAAAAATTTATATGTCATTCATGAACATGATCAAAAGTTCAAAATGTTAATATATTATTTTTTATTTTTTTTATTAATTTGATATCTTTTTTTATAAGTGG
>CAXBVF010000086.1:0-3445 GCA_963979005.1 uncultured Candidatus Altimarinota bacterium
GATGATGAAATAAAAGTAGAAAATAATTATGATGATGAAATAAAAGAAGAAGAAATTGAGGATGATATTGAGATTATAGAACTTAGTAAATTGAATGAAAAGATTTTTGAATTGAAAGATGATACTTGAGTAATGACACTTAGAAATGAGGTTACTTTATGAAAAAACTATACTGATATAATTGAATTATTTTCAATATATAAGTTAAAAAAGTTAGAGATGAATTCTAACTTGTTTGATATAACAAATGAGTACCCAGATAACTATTTTGAATACTATTGAGAAGATTTAACGCTATATTTATTCCCAACAAAAACTTACATAGACCTACTTGATATATTTTCTATATTAGATGATGATTTACCATTTTCTTTATATATAAATTGATTAAATGAGTGAGATAATGTTTTTTGAGAAGATTCATTTTATATAAATCTTAATGAGGAAATAAAAGATAGGTTCGTTAGATTAGTAATTTCTCATAAATGAGTTGTATTTTGATTAAAGATTAAACAAACTGAATATGGTTTGGTAAAGGACAAATTGAAAGAATTACTTCCAGCAGATACTCTTCCAGATGAAATAGTTCCAGAGCAAGAACCAATATTGGATACTGACAATAAATAAATTATTTAATAACTATATAAAACATGGCTAATACTATTTTTTTAACTAAGGAATGATTAGTTAAACTACAAAATGAACTAGAAGAATTAAAAAGTGTAACAAGAGTTGAAATAGCTGCAAAATTAAAAGAAGCAATTTCATTTTGAGATCTATCGGAAAATTCTGAGTACGAAGATGCTAGAAATGAACAAGCACAAGTTGAATTAAGAATATCAGATTTAGAAGATCAACTTAAAAGAGTTGAAATAATTAAAGAAACTGGTAAAAATAGTGAAAAAATCAATATGTGATCAATGGTAGAAATACAAGATATAAGTTCAAAAGAAAAAGAAACTTATAAAATAGTAGGTTCAACTGAATCTGATATTTTAGCAGAAACTCCTATGATTTCTAATGACTGTCCTGTTTGAAAAGCATTATTATGAAAGAAAAAATGAGATAAAATAAAAGTAGAAATGCATTCAGATTTATTTGAATACAAAATAATTAGCGTTAAATAAAATTATATTATAATTTATTACAATGATAGAATTTAATTCGTATTATCAAAATTTAATATTAGTACCGGCTGTAGCATTTGTTGTTACTATATTTTTGAAATGAATATATATTAAGTTAAAAACTTGAAAAATAGACATCACATGAGCTCTTTGAAGTTGATGAATGCCTTCTGTACATTCTTCAGTTGTAGTATCATTAGCAACTGCTGTAGCACTTAAGCATTGAATCGGATCTGATTTTTTTGCTATATCGATGGCATTTACAGTTATTATAATATATGACGCTATAAATGTTAGGTTTGAGGCATGACAACATGCTATGCAAATCAATGAATTTATTTGAAAGAAAAAATTCAAAGAATCACTTTGACATCTTCCATCTGAAGCTTTTGCTTGAAGTATTCTAGGTATAATTATAGCTATAGTGTTATATTATATATAGAAAATCTTAACTACCCCCTATAAAAAAATCCCCCTAAATATATTACTTTAGTTTTCTCCCCCCTTAATAAGGGGGAAATGAACGTTAGTGAATAGGGGGATTTTTCATGTTTTTTTATTCTACAGTAACACTCTTTGCTAAATTTTGAGGTTTATCTATATCACGATTTAGATTTTTGGCTACTTCAACTGAAAATATCCAAAGAGGAACAAGAGGTAGAAATGGAGTCAGTATAGGATGAACTTTTGGTATCTCAATAATATCATCATAAATATCTTTCACATTATCTCAGGCTGTTATTACTCATAATACGACTCAATCTCTGGCTTTTATTTCCTTTATATTCGATATAGTTTTTTCTCTAACTATTGATTTTGGATTTATAACTATACATGGAAATTTTGGTCAAACAAGGGCTAGGGGCCCATGTTTTAATTCTCATGTTGAATATGCTTCAGCATGAACATAACTTAGTTCTTTTATTTTCAAACTACATTCACAAGCTATTCAATAGACTAAATTTCTACCTAAGTAAAAGAAATTATTATATTTTGAATATTTATCTGCTAGACTTTTATATTGATTTTTCTTTTCAAATAAACTTTCTAGTTTTTTATCTAATTCTCATAATTTTTCAATAATACTTTTAGCTTCAGAAACCTGTAAATTCCTTTTTAATCATAGAGATAAAGACATTAATAATAATACTCCTAATTGAGCTATTATATTTTTAGTAGATGCTACTCATATTTCTATTCAAGAGTGTGTGTAGAGTCACATATCACACATTCTAGCTATAGTACTACCAACAACATTTACTATTCAGAAACTTAAGCATCATTTTTCTTTTACCATTCTAACTGATTCTCTTACATCAGCTGTTTCTCATGATTGTGACATAAAAATATATAGAGTTTTCTTTTTTGCTATAAAAGTTTCATACAAAAATTCACTAGATACTCTTACTTCTGTTTTTATTCATGATAATTCTTCAAACCAGCTTTTTCATACTACTCAGGCAAAATAACTAGATCAAGATGCAATTATTTCAATATTTTCTATTTCAAAATTATTTAATTCGTCTAGAGTTTCATTATTTATAGTTTTTGTTTCAAAATTTATTCTTCATTTTAGGGCATTTCTTAAAACACTAGGAATCTCATGTATTTCTTTTTCTGTATATGTCTCAAATTTTCCTTTATCAGCTAATCACATTTCAGGAGTAATAGCTTCGGTCTCTTTATTTACTTCTTGACCGTAAGAATATACATTAAATTTTCAGTTTTTTATTACTACTGTTTCTCTATCTTCCAAACTAGTAAATTCACTAGCTACTTTTCATAAAGCATTTATATCACTTGATAAAAATACTCAATTATCGCCAAGTCATATTATCATAGGACTTCATAGTTTTGCTCAAACTAGAATATTTGGATTTTCTTTATCGATAACTGCTATTGAATATGCTCAAACCATTTGTTTTGTTACCTTTTCTACAGTTGAGACTATATCTCCATCAAATAGTTTTTCTATTAATTTAGCAATTACCTCTGTATCAGTTTCTCAGTAAAATTTATACTTTTTTTCTAGTTCTTCTTTTAAGTACATATAGTTTTCTATAATTCAATTGTGAACTACAAAAAATCTATCATTTTCAGAGTTATGGGGATGTGTATTTTCAATGGTTACTTTTCCATGTGTTGCCCACCTAGTATGAGCAATTCAGTTTGTATAATCTCAATCTTTGCTGCTATTTTTTTCTATTTTTGATGCTAGATTTGATACCTTTCAAATTGATTTTTCAAAAAATACTTCTCATGAATTAGCTACTCAAAAAACTCATGCACTATCATATCATCTATATTCTAATTTTCTA
>CAXBVF010000087.1:0-3181 GCA_963979005.1 uncultured Candidatus Altimarinota bacterium
ATATTTGATACATCACTTATTCTAACACCATCTCTTGCATCTTTTGAATATCATTAAAGTGATATGAAAGCTATAGTTCACAAAATAGCTAATATTGTTATTACTACTATTAGTTCTACTAAAGTAAAGGCTTCTTTTTTTATTTTTTGTTTAGTCATATTTTTTAGTTTTTTAGGTAAAAATTATATTTACTAAATATATTACTTTTATTTAATTTGACAAGAAAAACCACTTTACAATTAGCTAAAGTAGTTTTTTATTTATATTACTGGAAAATATCCTTAAAAACCCTAATAGCTAATTCCTGATTAATAAAAAATGGAGAGCTAGCGATAGTTATAACAGAGGCCTTAGAAGCAGCATCCAAAACTACCTTTTTTTTCAAGTCATAATCTATAAAATCTAAATCTGGTTGAAAAAAATCTAAATCTAAGTTTAGGATAATCCCCTGACCATTCTTTTTAATCCCTCCCCCTCATACTTCGGGTACTCCTTTTGGAAAAGTGAGATTATTTAAATAATCATTTAAATTAGTCTCGTTTCTTATTTGAATAATATCTCAAATAATTCATTCCTCCTGTGCTGGAATTATATAATCCCCTACATTCAAAACTTCATTTGTAAACTGATATACTTTTTCTAAATCCTGAGAATCTTCTTTTGATAAATACTTATTATTATCTCTAGTATCAGCATGTTCATCTATATGAATCAGGGTATTATCATCTCATATAATTCATTCACTACGAGCTAAATACCAAAAATAAAAAGCATGATTATGATTATCAAAAAAATAAATTGGTGCAGTTATTTCTCTCCCCTGGGGAGAGGTTAGGTGAGGTATTATTTTATAAAAATTTTTTAATCACTTATTTGTAGATAATTTTCAATCAAATCAATAATCTTCAAAAGCTACTTCTTCTCATAATTCTATATCATCAAAATTATTAATTTCTATCAAGCTAGGAATATATAGTTGTTTATTTTCTCTTTTTTCATAGGAAAAAACATTATTTCAAATTGGAGATGTTAAATAAAATGGGTTTTTGTACATTTTTTCTTTTTTATAGTTAATTTTTTAGTATTATATAAAAAATATAAAATTAAGAAATATTAATGAATAAAAAAGATATAGATTATTTTTCAAAAACTCTCTATGAGATGTATCCTGACGCAAAAACAGAGCTAGAATATACTAATGATTTTCAGCTTATAATTGCTGTTTTAATGTCAGCCCAAACAACAGACAAACAAGTAAATAAGGTAAATAAAATATTCTTCAAAGAATTAACCTCTCCTGAGGCTTGAGTAAAAATGTGAGTTTCAGAAATAAAAAAATATATTAATACTATCTCTTTTTTCAATAACAAAGCAGTAAATATTTATAAAACTTGTGTTATATTATCAGAGAAAAAATTAGAAACTTTTGATACATTAGAAAAGTTAACAAAACTACATTGAGTATGAATAAAAACAGCTAAAGTATATTTAGCTGTTACACAAGATGCACCATACTTAGCAGTTGATACACATGTACATAGAGTATTAACAAGAACATGAATAATTAAATCAAAAACACCTGAAGAAACAGATAAAAAAGCTGAGAAAATATTTACAACTCAGAACCTGAGAGACCTACATCACTCACTAATCTTGTTTTGAAGATATCACTGTATGGCAACTAGGAAACCAAAATGTAAAACTTGTCCTTTTTTAGAAAAATGTAGTTATAAAGACAAAAATATTTAATTAAAAGTATCATGAAAGAAAAGAAAAAAACCAATATCAAAATAATTTTAATTAAAACTATAAGAATATTAGTTATTTCATACTTAACTATTCTTATATTTCTATTCTTCAAACAAAAGGATATGATTTATTATCCCAATTATCCAGAAGCAAGCTCATTTTATGATTGTAGTAATTTTAAAACAGATGAGCAAAAAGAATATAATTGAACAAGATTTTATGAAAAAAAATGAACTAATAATAATTTAGTAATATTCTTTCATTGAAATGCTGGATCAGCATGTAGTAGATATGAAATGAAAAATATATTAGAAAAATCTTGAAATAATTTTGTCTTTGTAGAGTATTACTGATACTCTGATCTAAGTAATAATAAACCATGAATAGACAAAATATTACAAGACTCTTTAAATATTTGAGAATATATAAAAAGCAAAGAATTTGAAAACATCTATATTATCTGAAGAAGTGTTTGAACATGACCAGCTTCATATTATACTGAAAATTTTAAAACAGACAAAATATTACTTATTTCTCCATACACACAATTATACAAAGTAGCTAGTGATAAATATCCATTCTTCCCTATAAAACTATTATTCAGCGAAAATTATAATAGTGAAGAATATCTAAAAAGATATAAATGAGAATTATTAATTATTCATTGAAATAATGACAAAGTAGTTCCTTTCTTTCTAGGAAAAGAACTATACGATTGAATAAATACTGATAAAAAAGAATTTTTTGAAATAAATAACTGAAACCATAATGATATACTTTATTATGAAGGTATTAGTGAAAAAATTATAAAATTCTTAAATTAATTTTAATTACAATCTCTTAAAATCCATATAAAGTATAGTAGAATAAACGCTAAAAAGTATTCATCCGTAAACTATAAAATCAAAATATAATCAAACTGGAAAACTATTCAAAACATAATGTCAGCATAAAAATACAACAATTCAAATAATTATATTTTTTAGAATAAATAAAATAGGTAGATGAAATTTAATAAGTTTTCTAGTATAATAATATCACATAAAAGTTAATAATATTTGACTCAAAAGTGTAATAATTCATGCTCAGATAAAACTGTATTTTGGTATCAAAATAATATTTCAAACTATATTAAAAATAGTTACAATTATATTGATTTTCAAGAGTCTAGATTGATTTTCTGATGCAACAAGTGAATAGATAAAAACTAATGATAAAAAATTGAATACTATTACTGCAAATACAACTAAAAATGCATCACTTGAATTAAATATATGTGTAGTATTTATATAGTCGCTATTAGCAATTATTTCTATTAAATACTCTCTAAATAAAATTCACAAACTAAGTACCAACATAGAAAATGAGAATAAAACCTTGAAAGAAATTCATATTAAATTATCAAGCATCTTTGTATCTTTTTCTTTAAAAG
>CAXBVF010000088.1:0-3122 GCA_963979005.1 uncultured Candidatus Altimarinota bacterium
GATAGCAGTCCTTTGCTATTCAATATTTCATAAGCTTTGATATTAAGAGGTAATGAATAGTAATCTTTAAAATCGTAAGAATTATTATTTGATTTAATATTTAATTCTTTTGTTAAGTTAGGTTGTACACTTTTTCGTATATCTAATTCTATATTTTCTTTGGCTAATTTATCAATTAATATCTGTGGATTTTTAAATGTAATTGCTCTAAATAAATCTGTTGTATTAGTATCATCTAAATAAATAGATAAAAATTTATTATAAAAATTAATAACTGACTGCTTTATCATTTGATAATTATCAAATGATTTTAGTTGACTTAATAACAACATTTGATTTAGTCTTGAAATTTTCATATTAAAAGCAATATATTTATCTTGAAACTGATCATAATGAGGTTCAAATATTTTTTTTTGGCTACACAAAACTCCACCAATGCCACCTGTTAATGGTTTTGTAGAGCCAAAGGAGCCTATACCAAAATCACTATATTGACCTAGTTTAAAATCTTTTTTAGAAAATAGTGAAGTTGAAAAATCTTCTATGATAGTTATATGGGGATGGTTAAGTTTAATTTTTTTAATCACTTCTTCTTCAATTAGAACTCCATACATATGCGTAATTATAATAACTTTAGTTTTTTTAGTTATTTTTTTAGCAATATTTTCGTAAGAAGCTCTAAAATCTCTATCAGACCTTACATCACATATAATAGGAGTTGCATTTTCGAATACTATACAGTTATATACAGACCAACAATTAATAGCAGACATTATTATCTCGTCATCTAACCCTATCTTTAGATATTTAAAAATAAGCAAAAGAGATAAACTTGCCGATGGTGTTAGTTCAACAAAAGAGTAAGCTAAATAATTTCTTAATTTTTTTTTTATTTCATCAGTTAATTTTTCATCATAACCAACATAGCCTATATCAAAACACTTCATAACACTAAATTTGTCTTGCTCTGTCAAGTATGGGAAAGAATGTGGAACAACTAACATAACGGATCTTCAACTTTTTGTATTAAGCCTTTTAAATCAATTTCTTTTATTAGTTTATATGCTCTATTTGCGCTTTCTCCATCTCCATAAGGATTGATAATATTTTTAATTGAACTTAAAAATATTTGAGATGTTGCTTTTTCAATAGTTACAGTGATTTCTTTAATTGATGTCTCACAAAATACAACATTTTCTCCAGCCATTCTATCCTGTTGTCTTTTCCCCACATTAATCGCAGGTATAGGTATAGCAGCTGCCTCATAAATACCTGCAGATGAATTACCTATTATGAATTGACTCATTTTAAATATAGATAGAAATACATCTCTATCTATATTTTTAAAAAAATAAAAATTTTTATCATTATTATATTTTCTAATAATATTTATAATTTTACTTTTATTACTATCTGTATTTGGATAGCTTACAAATGAAAAAATATTTTTATTTTTTAAACTTTTTAAAATATTTTCAAAAACAATACTATCATCATCCAAAACTGAAGGAGAAGGATGATATATAACAAGAGAAGACTTTTCAAAAGATTCTAGAGATAAAAGTCCTATGATTTTCTTTTTAGAATAGGCCTTATTGCTTTTAAATCTATCAAGTGAAATACTGCCAATATTAGAAATTCTGTTTTGACTCTCTCCAATACTTAATAATCGGTTATAGTGTTCTTTATTTGAAACAAAATGATATGTAGATAACTTAGAAGTTGCATGTCTAACTACTGTATCTTCATGACCTCCTGATTCATGGTCGCCTCCGTAAAAATGTATTGTTGGAATATGCAAATACGTGCCTAACAAGCCTCCAATAACAACATCTTCTCTATCTCCAGCATATAATATAACATCTGGATTATATTGAGATATAACATCTATACTATTTTGTAAAAAAATACTTGCCGTTTTTAATTTGGATTTTAAAGTATCTGAATTTATTAAGGTTTCAATTTCTAGCAATATATCAAATCCGTCTTGCTTTATATACTGAACTGTATAGCCAAACTCTTCTGATAAATGAGCACCTGAAACTAATAATTTAAAATCTATACTCTTGTCATTATGTAAAAGTTTATAAAGAGAAGATAATAGGTCATAATCTGAGCGTATAGAAGTCAAGGCTAATATTTTCATATTTACCACTCCAAAACCTCTGACAATTTTTTGAATTTTCTTATATCAAACATCTCTAAACAGCTATTAAATTTTCTTTTAGAAGTTTTTCAGATTCCTTACAACCTAAATTAAATGCTATATCTAAAGAGCTTAAACCCGATTCAAACTTTTGCGAATTTTTTTGAGTGTAAGTTGGATGTGAAAATTTTTGATACTCTAAATGGATCCCTTCTATTTCAAACTTTTTATCATCTTGATAATCTTTAGCTCCTGTACCCGATATGTATTTTGTGGCTTCAACTTTTTTTAGAATATTAAAAACCAAGTCATCTTTAGTTAAACTTCTATCTATATCTAGTTCTGAAGCTAGGAGTAACTCTGTCTTAACATTAAAAATATTAAAACAAGCTTCCATACCATCTATTAAGATATCTATTAAAAAATTATATTTTTTTTCAAAAATAAATTCAATCTGAGGATAAATTTCATTAAAAAAAGGATGCTTCTTATAATTTGCAATCATAAAGCCTTTTTGCTTCTTTTGCCATTTTTTATCAATAACCTTTAATTCTCTAAGCATCTTTTTTTGATAATTTTTTTTTTGCAAAGGAATAGTCAAGTATTGAACCTCTCCATTATGATTTAAAAAAATATTTCTTGATTGAAAAGCATTATCATTAAACTGTACATTATCTAATAAAACAAAAGTATCACTTTTTTCAATTTTATCCAGTAATCCCAACCATGGGAAATAACTTGGTTGGTGTATTGAAACTATCATTTCTTTTTACCTACAAGATAAAATTCTGATGCTGTATCATTTGCAAGATAGGAAGAATTACTAAATATTCCATAATCCAATTTAATTAAATCATATGTTTTAAACAAATTTAAGAAATCCTCAATAGTTGATGGTGAAAAAATTGTACACCCTTCTTGATGTGGAATACTACTTGTAATAACAAATGTATTTTTAGAAATTTGTTGTGATAAT
>CAXBVF010000089.1:0-2939 GCA_963979005.1 uncultured Candidatus Altimarinota bacterium
ATTCTATGAAAACAGTTATTTGAATAATCTGACCAATTGCATCATGAAAGGATATGGTTTCTAAATATATTTCCGATAAATATAATATAAAATCGTATCAAATAAGTTCTGAGCTAAAAGAAATAGCAAAAGAAGAGGGAATAGAGTCAAATAGAAATAATTTAATTCTATTATCTAGAAAATTGACTTCTATACATGGTGATGAATATTTAGCTAAAAAAATAATAGAGAGCAATGATAATGAATTAATTATTATTGTTTGAATGAGGCAAATATGACAGATATCATATTTGAAAGAAATATCAAATCTTATTTTAATATGAGTTAGTTCAACAAATAGAATTAGATATAATAGAATGTTAACTAGAAACAAATGAGGGGATCCACTTATTTACGATGAATTTTTAAAGATAGAAAAAAAAGATGATTGAGAATGAATACAAAAAATATCAGAATGTATGAATTTATGTGATTATATGATAGTTAATAATTGAACTAAAATAGATTTATATAGGGAAATAGATAATACTATTAAAAAAATTGACATTAGCTAGATTAAATTTATAATCTAGCTACTTTATCTAACGGGGCGTAGTTCGAATGATCTAGTATTTAAATATTTTACTGATTTTATGTCACTTGAATTATTTAATAAATAATTAAGATTTGGAAATTAGAACACTGAGTTTTTTTCAGAGGCTGTAGGTGAAAATCCTTCCGCACCCGACCAAATTCAATGGATTGAATTATTTATCAATCTATTAGCTATAAAAAACCACTAATAAGTGGTTTTTATATTTTTATAGAATAATTTGACATACTACAATTAGTATATATAGTTCTAAATGTTCAGGATTTCAATAGGTAAAAGGAAAAGAAACTTTGATCAGACTTTTCCATAATCGATTTGAAACTCAATTCACTCCCCAGTACATCTCCCTGAGAATTGAGGCTTGATTCCATCAAGTAATGCGACATCTCGATAAGATCTTTTATTAATTTGATTTAAGAGGTCCGATACCTCTATCTTGAACAGCATTCAAAATTCTATAACATCATTAAGTATTGTTTTAGAGTTAAATTCTAAACCTCTTTTCAGAGGTTTTTTCTCTTTTTAATAATAATTATTGACTTAAGTAATAGATTAAATATAATCTTTTCGTTCGAGATTTCACTGATATTAAGGATGCAATCTTACCTGTGCCACATCCTTCTCTATGATAAGTTTTCATGTCTCCGTTCAGCCATGGGTGGGAAAGTTTTATCTAGAGTGCCTTAAATATTGTTGATTAGGGGGCTTTTCTTAGAAGCCCTGATCTCGACTTAAAATTTCCAATTTCAAGATATCACTAAGTATTGTCTTGAAATTAATAATAAAACCTCTTTTTAGAGGTTTTTTATATTTAAATTAATTTATTTCTTTTGTTAACAAATTCTAAAAAATTATCATCTGGTGCAACTTTGTTTAAAATCTCCTTTCAGCACAAATTACATTTATTTTTTATCATATTTCACTTATTTTTTTTGTAGTCTATATCAATAGGTGTCATTAATCAATTACAGCTTGAATCTCTATCTCAAGGAAATTTATCGTCTAAATGTTTTGAATACAAACAAAAAGGACAATGGTTTCTAGCTGATCATTCAGGATGTTTTTCTATTAGTTTTCAGCAATTTTCACACTCAAAACTTTCATTTATCATTTTGAATCACATAATATTTATTTTGTTATTTTTGCAATATGTAAAATATTATTCCAGCAACAGATGTTACCATTCATATTAACCATAATCTGAAAACAACATTTTCTTCAGACCATCAAATAGCTTCTAAGTGATGATGAAAAGGGGCAATTCTAAATATTTTTTTACCTTTTCTAAATTTTTTACTAGTAAGTTGAATTATAACGCTAATAGTCTCAAATATAAATACAGATCATAGTATTAATAATACAAAAATCGTATCAGTTAACATTGCTAAAATTCAAAGTGTTGCTCATAAGGATAGACTTCATACATCTCACATATAAAGTTTAGCTGGCTTAACATTAAACCAGAGAAAAGCTAACAATGCTCATACTATACTTATACACAGAGTTGCTAACAAAAACATTCACTGATCAAATGTTATATATGTATATACTATATACGAAAATAATAATAGTCATCATGCTAGTCAATCTAAGCCATCTGTAATATTTACACTGTTTGAAACAGATATTATAACTAATATAAAAAGCGGAATGAAATATAATCATATTTTTAAATCTTCTCAAAATGGATGACTAAGTCATCTAACAAAGTCTCAAGCTCAATCAGTAATATTCCATCAAAGTTTATAATAAAACCAAAATGCTCATAAAGCAGCAAAAAAAGTTAATCAAAACATTTTTACTCTAGCAGAGATTCATTTATTCTTTCATATTCACTTAGCATTAAGATAATCATCAACTAATCATAGCATTCAAATACTAAATAGAGTAAATAAAGGTAAATAAGTTTCTTGCTTATTTAATAGATTATTATTAATAAAGTCTAGTTGTTGCAAAAGTATACTTAATATTACCATTGAAAATACAACAAATAGTATTACAGCTCATCACATTGTTGGAGTTCATTCCTTTTTTTTGTGCAATTTTGCAAACTCTGTAGCTTTTCAGATTGTTGCGTTTTCTCTTATTTGTTTACCTAAATTTAATTTTTTTATATGATTTATAAATATAGGAATTATTATTAGTCCGACAATAAATGTAATTATTCAGAATGAAAATATAGATATTAGGTGTGAATTCATTAGTATTTTTGTTTTTAATTAATCATACTTAGTCTATAAAAAAGTTCTATATTTACAAGTTTACTTTACAAAAATAATAATACAAATAAACTTATTATATTATATTATATTATATTATATTATATTATATTATATTATATTATATT
>CAXBVF010000090.1:0-2936 GCA_963979005.1 uncultured Candidatus Altimarinota bacterium
TCAAATGCTTTTTTAATATCTTTTTCTTTTATTACAAATACTATTTCTGTATAAGTCGAAAGAATATTAACTATATTAATATTATAAAAAGCTAGTTTTTTTGTTAGATTATAAATTACTCACATAGTATTTAATAGTTCTTCATCAAGATGAATTCAGATAGCTCATAGATTGTCTATTTTAAGTTTTATGTTATGATTACATAAAATATCATCGATTCATGATTTTAAATTTTTAGAATAGATTATATCAATTTCATTAACTCATTGTATTACTCAAAAATAGTTTTTGTCTTCCCATAGATTAATTGAATGAAGTTTGCTTATTAATTTATTTGAATTTATCGTATTATTTAGACTAATTAAACTTATATTTTTCTTTACAAATATATTATCAGAACATATTCTCTTGTAAGGGATGGATTTTTGTTTTTCTTTTGATATCCTAGAAAGTGCAATTTTAATTGATCAAATTGTGACTTCCTTTTTTGTCATCTGTTCTACCCTAGGAAGTATATACAAAGCAAAAGAACTTAAATTTAAATATTCATTATACAATGAATCTTCTAAAAATAGATTATCAGAAACTATCACATCAACACACTCTTTTATTGAAATCATAATAAAATATTGTTAATAATGTTACAATTGTAACATAAATATGCAAATATACAACAAATTGCTTAGATTTTAGTCATTTTTAACTTACTAATAATAATAGGCTTACAAATTTAATTGTTAAGTATATTTATTATGAATACTAGAGAATATGAATCATTTCCAAGAGATGATATTTGATATATGAGAGAAATTGTAAACCATGAGTCTAGAAATATCCCTAGAACAGAAATTGATTTAGCTGATGTAATCCCAGCTATTCCTACGCTATATTTGGAGGATTGAACAATAGATTATGATGAGTTAGAGATAATGATAAAAACTCAGGCACATGCATGAATAAGTTCGGTATTGATAGCATGAACAACATGAGAATCGAGTTCCCTTAGTCATAGTGAACATATAGAATATGTACAACAAGCAGTAGAAATAGCAAAAATATATAATGTACAAGTTTTAGCATGAAGTTGATCTAATTATACAAAAGAACAAAATGATGTAACTAAGTGAGTATTCGAAGCTTGAGCTGATGCCTGTTTATTACTTCCTCCATATTATATAAAAGCATCGGATACAGATATAGTCAGGCATTTAACAAGCTGATTAAATAAATGACCTGCAATTATTTATTCTATTAGCTGAAGAACTTGAGTACAAATAAATAATGATGTTATAGAAGCATTATCTACACACCCAAATTTTTTATGAGTAAAAGAATGTGATTGAGCTGATAAAATAAAAGAGTTAACTAATCGTTCTATAAGAGTATGGACTTGAAATGATGATACTAGTCATTCAGATATTCATGAATCATGAGCTTGTTGAACTATATCTGTAGTTTGTGATATAGATCCTAATTTAATGTTAGAAGTAACTCATTGCGTAAATTTAACTAATACTGCGTATCAAAGAGTAATGGATTTATCTCATCTAATGTTTTTACCGTGACAACCTAATCCGAAACCAGTTCATAATGCTATAGAAATGATAAGAAGAGCTATCAGATGAATTGAAAAACCAGCTATATTTAGACTCCCCGTATGACCATTAAATATAGAACAACAGAAATATCTATGAAAATGATTATCAGATTTAAAAATTCGTTCTAGACCTTTTAATGATAATTTTAAACTGATTAGTTAATTTATTGACAAATAAAATAATAATACTATGATACAAGGCAATTATTTTTAAACATCAATACTATATGAATGATAAGCTAGAATGAATACCAGCAGTAATAGATTTTTTGGGATATACAGAAGGAAATATAGAGTCAGCTGATGAGGTTACAAATCATTTAAAATGGATGGCAAACTCTGGTACTAATACACCTGAATCTACAGTAGAGATGTTAAAATCTCAGGTTTGATATATTGTAGACTTATCCCAATTATATAAATGAGTTAAAAATGAGAATATAGTGTTTTATGTTGATTGAAGATGAATGGCTAAACATAGGTCTGAATTATCAGGTGTTGCTGATGCTACTTTATGGGAATATCTACAAGATAATTGAAAAACAATTAATGACTTAGTTGATAATAAATAAAAAAAACAAGAAATTTCTTGTCTTTTTTATTTTTATCCTTCTCATCATCATCATCATTCTGATCAGTCCAAATCTATAGGCATAGCAGATGGAGCAGCTCATCAACCACTATAGGTTAATTCAGTAGCTGTAAACGTTACACGATACAAATCTCAACTTAGAACTAAAGTTTGAATAACCATAGGGGAATTTCAATCTGTATTTCTTATTGTTCATGAGGTAGCATCATATTCACCAGCAAATAAAGTTAAAGAACTCAAATCAACCTCTACTAAAGGAGATCATAATTCTATCTTAGAAATTTGTATATCTGCATACTCAATTCCAGAATAAGCTCATCATTCTGGTCTATGAATATAAGAAAATCAATTTCATGATAATGCAATTAATCATGGACCTGTTACATTACTAGATATATCATCATCTATAACTAAATCATCACCTGTAGACAAGTAAGTAAAATGTATTTCTGGTAGGCTTCAAACTTCATCATATCAAGCAAATCTACTTGGAGTAGGTCAACCACCATCAAATCATCCACTAGTTTCATTTACAGGTATTGTTATATTTCATCATAAATCAATATTAACTACTACTTTTGCAATATAGTCTACTGCTCATGTATCTGTTAAATCAACAGTTATAATCTCTGCAATTTCATATTCATCAGCTATTACTGTTCATGTATATGCATCTTGTCCATTTGTTATTAAATCTGTTCTTGCTGTATCTCATGCTACAGAATCTTCCGCTAATGTATCAAATGA
>CAXBVF010000091.1:0-2934 GCA_963979005.1 uncultured Candidatus Altimarinota bacterium
GCTTTTATACAAAAATATTTAAAAAAGAGACTTACTCAGTTACATTCTGAAAGAAGTATGATGGCTGAAAAAGGACTATTAAATGACCCAGCTATCGAGGCTCAAATACAAGACGTAGAAGAACTAAGATATAAACTAACTAGATGAGAAGAAAAATATTTTCACCTATGAATATATATAACAGTTTATGCTGAAAATGAAGATAAGTTAAACAAAATTTGAAAAGATATAGAAACTATATTAGCTGGTAGAAATGTATTACAAAAACAAGCATACATTAGATCTGAACAAGCTTTTATCTCAACATGACCTTTTTGTAAAGATGAATTAGGTATATTTAGAAATATGTCTACTGGATGATTATCTACTACTTTTCCATTTTCTTCTAGTACATTAACTCATGATGATTGAATATTGTATTGAATAAATACTCATAATAATTCTTTAATTATTTTTGATAGATTCAAAACTGAAAATGCAAATATGACTGTATTTGCCAAATCAGGTTGAGGTAAATCTTTTGCCATAAAACTTGAAATTCTTAGGTCATTGATGTTTTGAACTGATGTTATAGTTATTGATCCTGAAAATGAATATAAGGCACTTATAAATCAAGTATGATGAAGTTATTTAGATGTATCTTTGAATTCAAACCAAAGAATTAATCCTTTTGATCTACCTCACGGTCTAAAAGATCATGATGAAAAGCCTTGAGATTTGCTTAGATCAGCAGTTATAGGTTTACTTGGTCTAATGAATCTAATGCTTGGGAAAATGATAGCAGAAGAAGAATCTATCATGGAAAAAGCCCTTATTACAACCTATAGTTTAAAATGAATTACTCTAGAAGATGATAATATAGAATGAAAAGAAATCCCAGTGATGAAAGATTTACAAGACGTATTAGAAACTATGGATCAAGCTTGAAGCTTGGTTAAAAGAATGGAAAAATTTACAACCGGTATATTCTCTTGAATTTTTTCTAATAGAACAAATGTAGATTTAAGTGAATGATTACAAGTATTTTCAGTTAGAGATTTAGATGATATGATGAGACCTATTGCCATGTATGTTGTACTAAACCATATATGGAACAAGGTTAGATCTAGTAACAAAAAAAGAATGTTAGTTATAGATGAAGCTTGGAATGTTATGCAACATGAAGATTCTGCTAAATTTTTATTTGGTCTTGTAAAAAGAGCCAGAAAATATAACCTTTGAATTACAACTATAACTCAGGATGTAGAGGATTTTATCTGAAGTAAATATTGAAAACCAATAATGACAAACTCTTCAGTACAATTATTATTAAAACAATCTAGTGCCTCTATAGATGTATTACAAAATATATATAAACTAACAGAACAAGAAAAATATATACTTCTAAATGCTGCTGTATGACAATGATTGTTCTTTGCATGAACAGAACATGTATGAATACAAGTTGTAGCAAGTTATTATGAAGAACAAGTAATCACAACTGATCCAAGTAAAACATAAAAAAGTAGCTGATTAGCTACTTTTTTTATTTCAAATTTTTATTATAAATTCAGGATAATAAAAATAAAATAAATATAAAATGGATGGATACAGCTATATTAAAAGAAAAGAATAATACAAATAACAAGATACTTAGTTTAATATCTTTATTTTTTGATAAACGATATCATTTAAAAATAAAATAAATAATAAATCATCCTCAAAATATTCAGAAAAAATAAATAAAATCTAAAAATATATTATGAGTTCTATCGGCCGTATAATTTTCAGTTTCATATACTAACAATTCTGGAAGCTTATATTTATCAAAAACTAATTGAAGAGTATCAGGTCAGTATCAAAATAATATAGTCTTTGGTGTATTTATAATTGCAATAACACTTGTTTTCCAAATATAAGGTCTCGCTAATAAAGATCATTGTTTTTCTATTCAAATTGAATTAACAATAAAGGCTAATAAAACTACAAAACTTACTAACGAAAAAACAAATATTTTCTTATTAAAACTATAGATTGAGTATAAAAAGTAAATTATTCATAAAAATATTCAAAAATAACTTCATGTCATTAATAATACTAAATAACTAATCAATATAAATCATCTTCTTAATATTTTTTTATCAATAAATTTTGATAGAGATAGTAATATTAAAACATATCAAGCTAAGTAATTAGCATTTCATAAAAAAGCTGTTGCTCTAGTTAAAGATACCCTTGTTTCATAAAAATTAGCAAGTGGATCTAATCATAAAAACTGAATAAAAGCATATAAATATGAAAAAATAGAGAAAACAAATACATAATTTAATATTTTTTTATATTCTCATTTATCAAATCAAAAATATAGCGAACTAAAAAATGTTACAAGTGATAAAAAGTAAAGTAATCAGTGGTATTTTTCTGATAATCATATAACAGAACCAAAAATACTAATACTCAAAATAGTAGATACCACAATTCAAAATACAATTATTCATATCCCCCTAAGTATTTTATAATCATTTTTATATAATTTATATCTATGTAAAAAAAACAAAGTCCATATTCAGAATAATATTCAATAAACAGACACAATTCCAGATTTTATTCATTCATATCCTCCCCTTCAGAAAAAATCTAATACAATATTAAATCAGAATAAATAAAATAACTGTGAAAATGAAAATATAATTAAAAAGAAATAACTTATAACAAGAATTTTTAATATTTTTAACATAAAAAATAAATAATTTATAATCTAGATATATAATACTATAAAAGAACTAAACTCAAAATTAAAATATTTGACAAATAGATATTTAATATGATAATATATAACAGTACAAGTTTTTAGTTTTTTTATTTTATAAATATTTTTATGAAAAAAATTATAGTTTGAATACTTAGTTTATTAATTATCTGATATACTACTTACACATATTGATCAAGTGTAAT
>CAXBVF010000092.1:0-2893 GCA_963979005.1 uncultured Candidatus Altimarinota bacterium
AGAAGATGAAGAAATAATAATGGCTGAACAGAATAAAAAATAATTTAAAAAAAATGTCTAATTGACCACAAACATGAGCAGAAACTTTTAATGATTCTATAGAACAAAAGTTTAAAATTACTGAATTAAAAGAAAAATTTGATATTCAAGTTTCTCAAGAAGAACTTTTAGAATATACAAATGCTCTTTTTACTATGAAAGAAGTTCAAAAAATAAAAGCATGAATTTCCAGTGTATCTGAATTAGCCAAAGCTAAGCTTGATATACTTAATCAAGAATTTATAGCTACAGAACAAGTTAGAAAAACTCAACAAAGATTAAATAAAAGGATACAAAACTGAGTAGAAGAAGCTAAACAATCAGGTGAAAAAGCTGAAGGGGCTTTGAATAGCTGATTAGAGATGGTAAATGAAACTAGTGAGAGTATATCTGATAGTGATGCTTGAAAAAAAGTTAAACAACTATGAGATCAAACAAAAAATGCTATAAATAAATGAGCTGAGACCGTAAAAGAACTTGGATTTTTAGGTGTACTAGAAAACGCTAAGAAAAACTGAGGTTTTTGGTGAATGATGGCTTGATTTTTACTAGGTATATTAAAAATGTTTTGAATGACTAGTAAGGTTGAGGATATTAAAGAAAAATTAAGTAGTATAGAAATTAAAGAAACAAAAATAAAAATAATTGAAATATTAAATAAGGAAATTCCTTGAAAGAAAGAACAAATAGAAAATATAATAAATTCTCCTTCTATAAAGGAGGAACAAATAAAAATAATTTATGATAAAATTAAAGATTGAGAAAAAATTACTATAAAAGATATTTATTCTACAATACCTGAATTAAGTAACATCTTTAGCGTTGAAGAAAAAGAAAAATTATTAAAAGAAGCTAAACAAAAAACTATAGCATCAATTAAAAAATCTATAGAAACAAAGTATCCAAATATGTGAGAAATAACATGAGATAAATTAGTAAGTCTTGAAAAACTTGTACATAAGTACTTTAATTTAAGTAATACTAATGAGCTTGTTCTACATAAAATTGTAAAAGATAGGTGATTTCAAATAAATGATTTATATTGACTATTGATTGAATCAACTTCTAAATGAACTTGATTTACAATGTCATTGGTGAGTGAGTGAATTATCCCTATATCTGCTATAGGAATTGATATTATAGATTCATCTGTAGATATATTTAAAATTTCCTTATGATGGATGTGAATAACAGAACAAGTAAGTTATGAAGATTTAATGAATAAAATATGAGATATTGAACATCCAGAATTACTTTTATGACTACTTTATAGAAAAGGGTGATTGCTATTCTCTATTTTATGAGATATTTCTAAAGTAGCTTCTCAAATTGCTATAGAGAACCTAACAAATACATCTGTAAAAAGTACTAGTCTAATATCAGCATCTTTTCATAATAACTTTGAAAAACAAGCCTCAAACTTTCAAAAAATTTCTGAAGCTATGTGAGTTGTAGATAACAAAACTTCAATAGTAATAAAAGAAGCTACTCAAAATTTGAACCAACTACAAAAAAATTATAAAATTCTTAGTATTTTAGAAAATTCTGAAAATATATCTTCAAAAAAAGAATTAATTTCAAAAATATTAGGTGATACTATCCCTTGAGATATAGATGATTTAAGTAAATTAAAAACTCATGTTAGTTCAAAATTTAAACTGCCTCATATAAATAGAACATTATCAAATGCTAGTTTACTTAATAAGTTTGGTTTTTGAAAAAGTGCTGATCTTTATGATCTTAATAGAAAACTAGGATTTATTTATGAAAATCAAATTTCTATTTTAAAAAATGAACATATAGCAAAGAGTATTTGAAAAATAAGAGAAATATTTGAAATATGAGAAGTCTCAAGACTATGAGATAAAGTAATTTACCATTTTGATGACATAAATCAAGCATCTAAATTTTCAAAATTAGCTAATAAATTCCCAGAATTATTAGGAGGGCTACTTGATAAATTACCTATAATAGCTGTTGCTTGATTAGCTGTAGCAAATGAAGATAAGATGGAAAACCTAAAAACATGATTATGGAGTTTAGTTCCATTTGTATGACCTATAATGCTATTATGAGAAGGGGGGGTTTATTTAGATGAAAATAATGAAGTTGTAGTAAAAAATCCAGTAGAAGCATGAATGTGATGAGTACTATTATGACTTGATACAGCTTTTCTTTTAAAAGAGTCTATAAAATGATGAATTAAATGAGCTGGTTGATACATGATAAAACCAATAAAAGATATATATTCTATTTGAAGATGAAGTTTAGAAGTGATAGATAGTATAGCTAAAATTGGGAAATGAACAATCATTAAAGAGGCTCTCATTAAGGGGTGAAAAAATATATCTAAAATCCCATTACTATGAAAACAATGAGTAAAGATTGCATTAACATTGTTACTAGCATACTGAACTTATGAATTACTTACAGACGATGAGAAGGAAAATTATAAAAAATTAATAGAAGAATGATTAATAACTAAAGAATGAGATTACTGAGAAACACTTAAAAATGCAATAAAATCATGAGAAATTAATGAAGATGAAAAACAATTATTGGTAGAACTAATAGTATCTAAAAATTCTCCTACGATACTAGAAAATATTGATTTAAAAATAGATGGGGATGAATTAAAAATATCATGATTAAATTCAAAAATTAAAAGTGATTTCTTTGTTACTGAACAAACTATAATAGACTTAAAAGATTTATTTTGAATAAGTTATAATTCAAATAACTGTACAATTACTAATATTTAAAAAACCTGCCTAAAAGCAGGTTTTTTTGACTATTCCCCTAAAATCATATAATACTCCAAATATTATTAAGATTATAAATCAATGTTACTATC
>CAXBVF010000093.1:0-2878 GCA_963979005.1 uncultured Candidatus Altimarinota bacterium
AGTTTTTGTCCTACGCTCATCATTATATCGTTTAATTCTTTTGTTGGAGCTTCGAAATCTTCTTTTGAAGCGTCTGTTTTTCCTAGAACTTCTTTAAGTGCAGCTATTTTTTCTTCTACTGATTTTTTATCAGCTTCATCTACTTTATCAGCATTATCAGCTAACATTTTATCAGCTTGAGCTACTGTAGAATCTGCAGTATTTCTAGCATCTACTAAGTCTTTTTTCTTTTTGTCTTCATCTTTTTTAGCCTCTGCTTCTTTTACTAAAGCGTCTACTTCTTTTTCATCCATACCAGTTGATCCTTGGATTGTGATATGTTGTTCTTTTCCTGTACCTTTATCTTTTGCCGTTACTTTTAATACTCAGTTAGCATCTATATCAAAGTGTACTTCTATTTGAGGTACTCATCTAGGAGCTGGTGCGATACCATCAAGCATAAATTTACCTAGTGGTTTATTATCAGCAGCCATTTCTCTTTCTCATTGTAATACATGTATTTCAACACTTGGTTGATTATCTACAGCAGTAGAAAAAGTTTCATTTTTATTTGCTGGGATTGTAGTATTTCTAGTAATCATAGCAGTTCTAACTCAACCCATAGTTTCTATACCGATAGTAAGAGGAGTAACATCAAGTAATAATACATCAGTTACATCTCAACCTATAATTCAGGCTTGGATAGCAGCACCCATTGCTACAGATTCATCAGGATTAATACCAGCATTTGGTTTTTTACCGAAGAATGCTTCTACTTTAGAAACAACTAAAGGAACTCTAGTTGAACCTCATACAAGTAATACTTGATGTAAATCACTTGCTGATAATCCTGCATCTTTTAATACAGTTTTACATGGAGCTATAGATCTTTCTACTAAATCTCAAATTAATTCTTCAAATTTAGCTCTAGTTATAGTCATCATTAGATTTTTTGGACCAGTAGAATCAACAGTTATATATGGTAGGTTAATATCATAATCTGTAGTACTAGATAACTCTTTTTTAGCTTTTTCAGCTTCGTCTCTTACTCTTTGAAGTGCCATTGGGTCATTTCTAAGATCAATTGCTTGTTCTTTTTTGAATTCATCAATAATATAATCTAATATTTTTTTATCAAAATCATCTCAACCTAGGTGAGTATCACCATTTGTTGCTAATACTTCAAAAGTACCTTCTTCTGATAATTCTAAAATAGATATATCAAATGTTCAACCTCATAAATCATAAACAGCAATTTTTTCATTTTTTCATTTACCAGCACCGTATGATAGGGCAGCAGCAGTAGGTTCATTTACGATTCTTTTTACTTCTAGTCATGCAATTTTACCTGCATTGATTGTAGCTTGTCTTTGGTCATCATTAAAGTATGCTGGAACCGTAATTACAGCTTCAGTAACTGTAGAACCTAAGAATTTTTCAGCATCTTCTTTTATTTTCATTAATACATGCGCACCAATTTCTTCTGGTCTAACATCTTTACCATCAAATTTGATAAGAGCTTCACCATTTTTACCTTTTACTACTTCATAAGGAACAGAAGCAATTTCATCTTTTACTTCATCAAATTTTCTACCAATAAATCTTTTAGCAGAAAATATAGTTCAAGCTGGATTTGTAATAGCTTGTCTCTTAGCTGGAGTACCAACTATAATATTACCATCTTTATGAGCAACAATACTTGGAGTAGTTCTGTTTCATTCAGCATTTGGTATTACTTTTGCTTCTCATCATTCCATAAATGCAACACAAGAATTAGTAGTACCCAAATCGATTCAAATTATTTTTCACATAGTCTTTTAGTTAATATTTAAACAGTCATTTTTATGACTTAATAAGAGTTTATCACTTTTTTTTTATCTGTCAAAAGATTTTAGCACTTTTTTACTCAAGGTGCTAATTTATATATTTTTTAAGCACGAAAAAACCGGAATCACATGAGTGATTTCCGGTTTTAAGTGCGTAGCTTATGCTGGCACTAGGGTTGGATGTTCTTTCATCTGTTTCTTGCTCATTTTATTTAAAAATCTTTTTGCAAGTTTTGTCAGAATTCCAGAAGGATGGTATTCACGAAATGCTTCATTTGAAGAATAACGGGTAACATCATCAAGGTCGTACACTTTCAGAATTGCTCCTGATAGTACCTGATCTTTACAGCTTCTACACTTTAGTACATTAACGTACATTCGATCTACCATGATTCCAATTTCTACTTTTTCTTTTTTCGCTTTTTTTTGTAGAAGTGCAATTACACTTCTTTTTTCATCGGTTGTTAAACCAACTTTTTTAGCGATTATGTCTAATTGAGCTTTTACATTCGGCTTCTTTTTCAAGTTTCTTCTCCTATATGTTTATGACCACAATATTTTTGTAACACCTATTACAAAAGGGTCTAGGTGAATATACTGAATAAAAGACATAAGTCAAGCCAATTTTCTTTTTTTTAAAAATAATTTATGTTAAACTTAATAATGATAAAAGTTTTAAATATTTATACATTATAAAGAGTTATGTTAAACAACAGAAAAAGGGCCTTTACATTAGTGGAATTAGTGGTTGTAATACTGATATTATCAATTTTATGAACAATTGCATTTATATCATTAGTTTCGTACTCTAAGACATCGAGAGATAGTGTTAGAATAAGTGATGTTTCTAGTGTTAGAACATCGTTAGAATTATTTCATATAAATGCTGGTAAATATCCTTTACCTGATGATAATGAAATAGTAAGTTATGAAGGTGATAGCCTTCGGTATCAATGAAATTTTTGAGATACAGTAATTTCAAACTTATCTAGAAGTATTTCAAAAGTACCAGTTGATCCATTAATAGAAAAGAGCTATATTTATTCAGTAGCAAATAATAAAAATGAATTTGA
>CAXBVF010000094.1:0-2663 GCA_963979005.1 uncultured Candidatus Altimarinota bacterium
AATATACTTATAATAAGATACAAATATTTGACAAATACTATATTTATAGTATAATTAGTCTATTATTTTAATAATTTATAAAAATATGTTTAAATTAAATGGTTTAAATTCTTCTGATAGTTCTAATAGTGTTCCTAGAAAGGGGAGAATGGCTAAAGGTGTTCGTACTCTAGTTTATTCAGTTGCATTGTCAATATTAGCAGCCTGTTGAGGTGATAAGGATAAAAATCCTGATGTAAACTTAGAACCAGAGATTGCAAATCCAGAATTATCATATGGTGAATTAGAGTGAATGACTATAGTTAAAACTTTAGATGAAATAAAAGCTGATGCTTGAATCAGTGATGCAGAATGAGATTCTATTATAGCTGAAGTAGATACTACTACTTTAGATCCAAATATATCTTATGATTCAGATACTGAAACTTTCACATTCATTGCACCTAATGTAGATACAAATACTGCATATGATGCTACACTTTCTATAAAAGATTCACAATGAAATTATGCTAATCAAAATGTTGTAGTACATTTTAATTCTATTGATGAAGACGATGATGCTCCTTTAGTTTTATGAAATATCACATGAGCAGATTCAATTGCTATATGACAAGAATTTTCATACGAGGTTTCGGCTGAAGATATTGATGGTATAGAATCATTTAATGCTTCTATATTAGATGTTGATGGTAATCAATTAGTTGATCAACCTGAATTAACTATTACAGAGGAATCATGAACATATACTATAAAATGAACATTAAATGAAGAATGATTATATACTTTAGAAGTTAAAGCTGTATGAGTTGATGATTTAGAATGAGATAATAGTAGTGAACAAACTACTATTAAAGATTTTGAAGTTTTGAAGGATGCATTAGCTTCTGCTAATTATAGTAATTTTACTGTTACAAGTGATAGTATTAGTTGAAATATCTCATGTGAAGATGTAGATTGATTACAATCATGTGAATATGGATTTATTGTTGATGGATCAGGTGAAGTACCTGCATATATAGCATTTCCTGATACAAATTGATGAAATATCGAATTAATTGAATTAGAAGCCGATACAACTTATAGAGTTTATACAAGAATTTATTCTTTGAATAATGAAACTTGAAATTTTGAATATACAGAAGAAAGTAGAGTATATAAGACAGAAGCGATAGAAAATGCAGCACCTACAGGTATTAAGTTAAATGGTTTAGATACCTTATCTTTTAATGAAAATAGAGCAGATTGAGCTGATATAGCAACTATATCAGCTATCGATACAGATACTTGAGATACTCATACTTTTAGTAAAGTTTCTTGAACTTGAGATGATGATAATAATTTACTTACTATATCTTGAAATAGATTAATAATAAATTACAGTCCAGATTATGAACTTCCTTTAGATGCTAATGGTGATAATATTATTAATGTTAGATTAATGGTTACTGATAACTGATGAAAAAGTTATGAACAAACATTTCAATTACACGTTAATGATGTAAATGAAACACTTCCAGATACAGAAGCACCAGTATTAAGCTCTACATCACAAACATTTACAACTACTGTTTGAACTGCATTAACATTAGAAGATGTTACTGCAACTGATAATGAAGATCCTAGCGTGATTGTATTTCAAATTTGAACTCCAGATTTTGATACAAAATGAACATATCTAGTTACATACGTATGAACAGATGATGCGTGAAATGAGTCAAGTATAGTACATACATATGTAGTAAATGAGGTTCCAAATACAGTACCAACATGAGAAAGTTTTAGTATTAATGCATGATTTTCAAATACAGCTTTTGTTGATTTGAGCTCATATTTATCAGATATAGATTGAGATGCAGTAACTGCAACGATGGTTTGAAGTTGAGTAATATGATGAGATATAAATATTAGTGATGCTAATATTACTTGAAATGTAGTATCAATGACTGTGGATTCATGATTCTGAAATTGATATATTGATTATCAAGTAATTGACTGAATAGATACTAATCCTACTATTTATAGAGTAACAGTTATTGATTTAGATTGAAATTAAAAAATAAAAACTCCAATTTGGAGTTTTTATTTTTTATATATCTTTATGTAATCTATTATGTTATTTATTTGAGAAGTATTAGAACTTTTTCATCAAATATATAATTCAGTTCATATTGGAAATATAGAGGTAAAGCTTAATCACATACTATTTCAATCAATTTCTAAACTATAATTATTTGATTCTTTTTTTGCTGTTATAGTATGAAAATTTCAATCATAATATGTTGATATATTTGAATTTGTACCAGCTCAATTTTTTAAAAATATTAAAGGGTTAGTATTTGGAGTTAAATATGATTTGTAATCACCTAACTCAAATAAATATCTTGTAGTATTAGGAATATTAGTTGAGGTTGGAAATTTTACATTCATTTCAATAACAAAATCTCAATTTAAATCTAAGTCTGTATATTTAAGGTAATCAGTACTATATGCCGTGGATACTAATATACCTTTTTCTCATGTAAAAGTTTCTACATAAGATGACTGATCATTAAATGTAGTACCAAATGAGCTTAAATCATCTCAACTATAATTTGCATCAGGTCATCAGTCGTATTTTTTGTATTTTCATCATCATACTCTTTCTCCTGAGACATAATTATTAT
>CAXBVF010000095.1:0-2474 GCA_963979005.1 uncultured Candidatus Altimarinota bacterium
GTGGTGAATAATCACTTGACTTATATATTAATTTTATTAGTATATAAGTAGACAAAAACATAATCTGCAAAACAATTATTTACTTTTCAATCTTTGGTCAGATATATTAGTAAGTATTGACCAAAGAGCTAATATACCCAAAGACAAAAGTAAAACTTGTTTACAGAATTTTTAAAGAATTAGCTATAAAAAGCTAGTTCTTTTTTTATTTGAATTCTGTCTATTAAGTAAGCAAACCTACAGATCTTAATAGATAGAATTTAGCTAAAAAGCTACAAAAACAAAAATAAAAACTTAAATAAGGTAGGGAATAGTAATCCCTACTGAATATAGCAATATAACCCAGCATAAAAGCAGAGTATTTAGCTATAAAACACAGCACAAAAACTATATTATGTAATATGATATAGCTATTTCACTAACCTAAAATTTTAATGGATAATATTACACTACAATTAGATATGCTAGAGATTATATTTTGAGATTTTAGAATATGGCATACAAAAAAGCTAGATTTTTTAACTTGATTAAGTGAAAACTCTAGTACCTGAGTTTATAAATATTTTGATAGTGCAGATTTACAACATTATAACTTTTCTTGTGTAATTTTTAAGATAAAAGGATATTCAAAACACTTTTCATTTTCATATAGAGCAGAGTGAGTAGAGTTAGAGAATTGTTTTTCTATAACTTATTGAGCATCTAATTGAGCAGTTTCTTCTAGTAATAAAATAGCATTTTCAGGTGCATTTTTACATTATTTTTGATATGAATTTACACTAAGACTTATAGAATATTCTTTTAATACTAAAGATTTTTTATGATTAAGAAGATTTGATATTGCACTAGATTTGCCAGAGTGAAAAAAGAATATTGTAGATAGTTTGACAGTTATTCCTACTTTTAAATATGTATATGATAAAGACAAATGATATTATGAAACTTATTATTTATGAAACAGATATACATGACATAGTTGTATAAGAATTTATGATAAAATTAAAGATACAATAAAAAAAGATAAAGAGTGATTATATAATTTTCAGTCTAAAGATTTAACTAGAATTGAGTGTGAGTTTTTAAAAGAATATATAGATAGTTTTGAAAAAATAAATCCCTGAGTTGTAACATATAAAACACTTTTAACAGATAATAAATTATTAAAGGATCTTTTTTTTCAAAGAACAATAAATGAGATTTGATATTTTAAAAGTGTAGAGTTTTCTAAGTATGAATTTAAGTTTTTAGCCCCAAGTAGAATAGATTTAGAGAAGTATTACTTAGATACAAAACAGTTGCCAAAATGGTGGGAAAAAAATGCTTTATGAATGCTTTTAAAACTAAAAAATATAATTTGAGTAGAAAAATTAATATGATATTTGAAACTAGATTTAAATGATATAGAAACTGTTCTAAATTATTATATTACAAAAAAAAGAGAAGTAATTAAGACAAAAATTAGATTAAAAAATACTAAAGATAGTTATAACAAAATGTATTATGAAATTATAAAAGACCAAA
This sequence comes from uncultured Candidatus Altimarinota bacterium, assembly GCA_963979005.1. Lineage (GTDB taxonomy): Bacteria > Patescibacteriota > Gracilibacteria > BD1-5 > UBA6164 > UBA6164. The sequence continues at coordinate 1,522 of CAXBVF010000095.1, forward strand.
GTAATTTTGCTATATATTTAACAGAAATTTTACTGCAAGATAATTTAGCAGAAGCAACAGAAATTACAGAAGTTATAAAAAATGCAATTAGCAAGTATGAAATAACTTATAATTTAAAAAACTAAAAATGAAAAAAAGACAAAAATATTATAAACATAATATTATAGTAAATTGATTTGTTATTGATTGTGTCCAAGATGAACAATTATTATATTGTGTTAAATTTATTGATAATGAGCCTATAGAAATTTATTCTAAAAAATGATTTAATACAGAAGATATAGATTTTGAATTTTTACTAAGTCAGCAATTATAATATATACAAAAAGACTGGTATCAGTCTTTTGTATATATTATTTTTGTTCCTTAGTTCAGATCAGAATTATGGGTTAGAAAAAAAAAGACCTTTTTTTCTTAACTAACTACAAACCACTTTATACTACCTGGTAGTATATGTTAAGACCTGGAAAACTTTGCTTTTATCCTATCCAAGAATTAAAAACCATTAATTTTTACTTTATATTTTTAAAAATATACTTAAAAACCCAGGCCAAATGTTTGTAATTGTATATGTTTGAGCCTGGATATTACTTTATTTTTTTTTATAAATATTAAGTCATAAATTTGGTTTTGTATGAAAAGAGTTGCTTTAAACTAGCTATAAATTAAATTGTCCTGGCTAGAGTACTTTTTACTTGATTTTTATCATATTTTAGTATAATATGGCTAAGAGTGATATTAATCACTTGACTTATGTATTAATAACCTTAATATATAAGTAACATAAAACAGACAAGATATTTTTGAATTCCTGGCAGAATTAAGTAAATACCTTGCCAGGAAGCTTAATTCAACAGGATTTAATATATCAAGTCAAAATTTTAAAGAATTAGCTTCAAAAATGCTAGTTCTTTTTTTTATTTGAATTCTGTCTATTAAGTAAGCAAACCTAC
>CAXBVF010000096.1:0-2469 GCA_963979005.1 uncultured Candidatus Altimarinota bacterium
CTTAAAATTCATATTATATAATTAGCTTTTATTAATTGCGGAATAGTATATTCATAAAACTATTTTTTAAAAGAAAAAATCCTCCAAAATGGAGGATTTTATTTTTATATCTAATACTATTTAGCTTTTCTAACTTCTTTAAGTCTAGCTGCTTTACCAGTAAGATTTCTAATAAATTTAATAGATTTTCTTCTAACCTTAAATTGTCTAATAATATCTATTTGTTTTATAGTTGAAGAATGAACTGAAAATACTTTTTCGACTCAAAATGCTCCAATTTTTCTTCTAACTGTCATAGTTTTTTCTAAAGCTGACTTACCAGCAGTCTTTATAACTAAACCTTTAAATTTTTGTATTCTTTCTTTTCCACCCTCTTTTATAATTTGGTGAATTTCAACTTCCATACCTGTTTTAATTTCTTCTCTTCCTTCTTGTAAAAAAGACTCTTGTACAGTTTTTATTAATGCGCTATTTGACATAATAATTTGTTTAAAAAATAAATTTTTCTTCTTAAATTGCGCATATCATATTATTATATATATAAAAAGCAAATCTTTTTTGCTTAAATTTCTTTTTTATAGTAAAATATTAGTATATTATTAAAATTTATAAATAATTAAATATATGGATTTCAAAAAAATAAAAGAAAAACTTAATGAACATACACAAAAAGCAGTTGATTACGGTGCTAAAAAATTAACTGAATCTAGTCTTACAATAAGTAAAAAAGAAGATTTAGAAAAACTCATTAAAAAATCTGCTACTACAAGTTTCAAAAATAAAGAAACTTGAGTAGAAAAAAATTATAAACATAAAACAATAGCTATATTTGCGGATGAATGATCAGATTTTTTTAAAGATGCATTATATATGCTTCCAGTAATTTCAGCAAAAGCATTTACTCAAAATATTTCTGTTTCACTAGCAAAATCTAAAATTGAAGAAGTAAATCTGTCAGACTACAAAGTAAAAACTGAATCATTACCATGTTTAGTTGTATTTGAAGAAGAAAAAGTATTAAAAACAATTGAAGGTACAAAGAATATATTAAAACTTGTAAAATCATTTGATTTAGATATAAATAAACTAATAGATAACGCTTAAAAATATTATTATGACATTAACTATATTAGAAATATTATACATAGTATTAATAATGTTCACTTCTATAATTTGAACTTTATTAGTTATAGTATTAATCAGAGTATTAAAAATACTAGGACCTATTACAGAAGTAGTAGAGATGTACAATAAAGTAAAACAATTTTTCAAAGCTTACGCGAGTATTCCCGAAACAATAAAAGAAAAAGTTGCTGAAGTACTTAAAAATAAAAAAGATTCATAAAACTGTTAAATTTAATCTTTCCTAAGATAGGAAGGATTTTTTTTTGCTCTTTTTTTAATATTCTATAAAATTAATATAAATAACTCCTAAAAAATCCTAATGGCAAAAATAATACGTCTTGATAAAAATTTAGCTAACCAAATAGCTGCTTGAGAAGTAGTTGAAAGACCAATATCAGTAATCAAAGAATTAATCGAAAATTCTATAGATGCAAACGCAACAAATATAAAAATTGAAATAGAAAACGGGTGAATAGATAAAATAGTGATTAGTGATGACTGAGAATGAATAGAAAAACAAGATTTACCATTAGTTATCGAAAAATACTCTACTTCAAAAATAAAAAGTATAGAGGATTTATACAATATTATGACATTTTGATTCAGATGAGAAGCTATATCATCAATATCATCGGTTTCAGATATGGAAATTATATCAAAAAATATAAACGCAAATTTTTGATCTTCAATTAAAGTTATAGCTTGAGATTCTCAAAACATACTAGAAACAGCAAGTGAAACATGAACAAAAATAATTGTAGAAAAATTATTCTATAATACTCCTGCTAGACTTAACTATTTAAAAAAAGCTAGAACTGAATATAATCACATATTAACATTCTTACAACAAATAGCCCTTTCCTATCCAAAAGTAGGTTTTGATTTTATTTCTGATTCAAAACAAATTTTTAAATATATTAGCTGAGAAGATTTAAAAACTAGAATATATAATATATATTGAGATGATTTTTCTAACAATCTATTAGAATTAAATTTCTCTATGAACTGAATAACAATAAGCGGATATATATCAGATCCAAAGGTTAGTTTTCCTAATAGAAATAGACAATCTTTATTTGTAAACAAAAGAGTAATTAAATCAAACTTAATATACAAAGCTATTAGTGATGCATATAATAGATTTATACCACACTCAATGTTCCCTGCTTATGTCCTAAATCTAGAAATAGATCCAACTCAAGTAGATGTAAATGTACATCCAAGAAAAATGGAGCTTAGGTTTGCTTCAGAACAAAATATTTTTAGAGCTGTATATCATGCCATACAAGACAAGCTTGATAAGGTAAGCTTAATTTCAAATAATTCTAGTTCAGATAATACAAT
>CAXBVF010000097.1:0-2320 GCA_963979005.1 uncultured Candidatus Altimarinota bacterium
AAAAGCCTCTTTTTAAGAGGCTTTTAGTTTTTATTTAATTCAATTAGCTATGAATTCTTTTAACTCATCGTATTCATCTCTAATATTTTCATCATAATCCCAGTGAAAATTTATTTTATCATTCTCTGATCTAGGAACTAGGTGCATATGATAGTGAAATACCTCTTGTCATGCATCTTTTCAATTTGATTGAATAATATTTATATTTTCTATTCAAAGGTTTTCTTTATAAAATATAGATATTTTTTTAGAGAGAGATGATATTTTAGATAAGATGTCATCAGGAATCTCAAAGATATTAGCATAATGTTTGTTTGGAACAATCATTACATGTCATTTTGAAGCAGGGAAATAGTCAAAAAAAGCACTAATATATTCATCTTGATATATCATCCAACTACTAGCTTTTTTAGTTACAATATCACAAAAAATACATTCCATATTCTTTAAATTATTATATAAAATTATTTATTTTTTTTCTCTAGCATTGTTCTAACATATAGTCATTGAACTTGCTCACGAGCCCAATCAGTTTTTCTCAAAAATTTAAGACTAGATTTAATTGTTGGGTTTACTAAAAAACAGTTAATTCTAACTAATTTACTTAATTCTTTAAATCAATATTCTTCTACTAGAGTTTCTAGTATCATAACCAAAGTAACTCCATGCAGTATATCATCATTTCTATTCATATATTTTAAGTGTTAGCTGTATTATTTAGTATTATATATATTATACGGACATAATGAAATTTATTAAATTTACTTTTGAATAGTAGGTATCTTGGATTATATATTGACAATTGTATTTTTTATTATATTATTAAGATAATCTGTATATGTATATAGATTCAAAAACCAAATAGGAGTAATGTAATGAGTAGTAGTGATGAAGATATGGTACTAGCTTTTTTAAAAATCTTAACAGGGCGTTCTGGTCTGTCTTCTGATATTTTTTTCAGAAAGTTCTTTGATGAAATGAGATTTAAACAACCTGACTCAAGGACTAGTTTACAGAAAACTGAAAACTCGGCTATTGATGCAGGGTTAGTTTCACTTGATATGGAAGATTTAAGAATAAATCTTGATGCTGAAAAAAAACGTGCTGAACTTTTTCGACAATCTAAAAGAAAGCTTCATAGAGACCTGCTATCCATAAAGCGTCGTAATCTTGAATTAGAGACGCAACTTACAAGGGTGCTGAATGAAAAAAGTGATGTTGAGGATAGATTTGCTTTACTGGCTGATCAGTATCAGGAAATATCTACATTAGTTACGGGTATCTACAAACGTGTAGATATACTTAAACTTTCAGGTAAAGTATCTGAGCAAACGAAAAAACCGGAACTTCAATCGGAAATGCGGGAAATCCAAAAACTGATTAATGCATTTGATAATAAGAAATAATTTATCGCAGTTTATCTAAATAAATTGTTCTGATAATATTTACAATCTCATTGGATATGAGATGAAAAAACGGTTTATTAAAACCGTTTTTTTGATGTTTAATTAATAAATAATTATTGACTTTTATTGTTAATATACATATATTGTAATTGTCTTTTCTTGATTATATAAATTATTGGAGGTATTAATAATGAAAAGAAATCTTACAGATGCACGTATTTTTATTGCTGCACTTGACCTGTCAGACTATATAGAAAAAGCTAAAAAGCTTTATCCTGATATTAACCTTGAAGTTGCTGAAGCTGAATATCGTCACCATTTATTGTTGTGTTCTATTAATAAAATAATTTTAGGTGATGATTTTATTGTACCAACAAAGAATGCAGACCCAATTTGGCATCAGCATATTCTTGATACCCATAACTATACAAATTTTTGTAGAGAATTATTAGGTAGATATTTGCATCATGATCCAAATTTGATAGAAGGATCTGATGCATTTAATAGAGCTGTTGAACATACTCGTACAATTCATCAGTCTAGTACTGTAACTGATAGTTTTGTTTTAACTATGTATTCTACTATAATTGCAGATGCAGATGTTGATTCTTCTCAAACTGATGTTACTGCAGGAGAGGCATCTGTATCTAGTATTGCTAGTGATGCTGTTAGTTGTGGTGCGGGGTGTGGCGGTGCAGGATGTGGTGGTGGATAGTCTTTGCCATTTGTAATATTAAAAATCAGGGACAGAATAGTCCTTGATTTTTTTAAATAGTATATTGACAAATAGATTAATCTTTGTATATTATAGTTCGCAAAAATAAAAATAGAGAGAGTAATGACATGTCTAATAAACAAAAAGATTATGAAAAAAATTTTAAAGAAAGATTCAAAAGAGATTTAAGGATAGTTCG
>CAXBVF010000098.1:0-2301 GCA_963979005.1 uncultured Candidatus Altimarinota bacterium
CAGTAACTTCTACCAAGGCTACAAATAATACCATAAATGTCATTATTTTACCTTTTATCTCTGGATTTCTATCCATTGCTGAAAGTGCTCATGCTATTAATTGTCATTCTCAGATTCATGCTCCTAACCCCGTAAGTCAGATTGCTAACCCTGCACCAACTGCTGCTAATCAAGTTCCATCAAATGATAATATTTGAAATGCAACTATTAAACCATAAATCGCAGCTGATTCAATCAATGCAACTCAAAGTATAGAAACAGTTAGGAAAAAAGACATCATACTTGGATTTTTTCACATCACTTCAAGTGATCTTTCAGACATATATCATCTTCAAATTGCAACTCATACTCATGCTAATCAGATTGCTAATCAAGCTCCTAGTGCATACATTGGATCTAATGCTGCTCATTCACCTATAATTTTGAATGCGATAATCAGACCGTAAATTGCAGTAACCTCAACCAAGGCTACAAATAATACCATAAATGTCATTATTTTACCTTTCAAAGCTGGATTTCTATCCATTGCTCATAATGCTCAGGCTATTAATTGTCATTCTCAGATTCATGCTCATAGTCAAGCAAGTCAAATTGCTAAACCAGCACCGATAGAACTATATAACGGTAAACCATCAGCTGCTAGTAATTGAAATGCAACTACTAATCAGTAGATAACTGCAGATTCAACTAATGCTATACCAAGAATTGTAACTGTTAAGTAAAATGTAACCATTGCTGGTGTTTTACCCATAACCTCCATTGCTTTTTTAGCAAGTATTCACTGCCCAATTGCAACTCATACTCATGCTAATCAAACAGCAAGACCAGGTCATATATAATTTAATAAATCCATTTTCTTATAATTAAAATTAATAAAATATTTTTAATGTACTTTTGCTACTTTAATAAAAATAGCGATTAACAGAGGAAAAACTAAAGCTTGTATAAAAGCAACTAATAATTCTTGTAAATAAAGTATTATAGGACCAATAATTGGGAAATCTATATGGAATAAATTCATAGTAAGTCATGAAATTGCTCAAAATAGCATTACCAATAGAATTGTACCTGAAGTCATATTTCAGAATAACCTGAAAGATAGAGAAATTATTTTAGCTGCATGTCATACTATTTCAAGTATTCACAAGAACATAGAAATTACTATATCAAAAAACTTTACTAATATGAATACTGGCCAATCAAATGCTGGTGGAAGTTTTCATCTTTCAAATGGGATTAAATCCATTCATTTGATAGGTACATAAGTATGTACAGCTTTCCAAAAACCAAGTGCTTTGAATTGTTCTAGTATAACTATACAAACTCAAACAATAGCCATAGCTATATTAAAATTAATATCAGCTGTAGGTATAGTTATAGCATGGTGCAAATGGTCTCAAAATATTGGAAGTAAAAATTCTAGACATACTCCTAGAAGATTTGAAATCAATATAATAAAGAAAACCATTGTTATATACATCTTTACCCATCTTTTTTCTTTTATTCAAAGAATTTCTTCAAAAAATTCATAAGCCTTTTCAAAGGCAAATTCAATCATTACCATTATTCATGACTTTGGAAAAAATTTAAATCATAGCCATAAAAGTAGGACTATAAACAGTTCTAGTAAGATTCAAGAATAGCTTGATTGCCAAACTAACATATTAGTTAAAATCTCTTGCATATATTACATTAAATATTAATTTTTCGGCAAGAGTATATGCTTTTTTTTATAATAATCAAATAAAAAAACTACTTTTTAAAGAGTAGTTTTTTTGTTGTTCAAAATAATTATTTTCACATTTTAACACTATCAGTTTTTATACCAGTATTTATATTTGAACTTCTCATTTCATCATTACTTATTGAATAAGTATTGTTTCCTATCCATAAAGCTCTTTTTATGAAACTATCCCTATAGTTCCAACTTTTTGATGCAATATATTCTCAAATACTAGAATCAGAATAACAATACCTAGGTATATAATTATACTTTACAGCTTCACAATATTCTCATCAACCAATTAGTTCTACACATTTCTTTTCTGTATTTTCTTTAGCATATTTTAAACATTCTTCTTGTCTCTCTTCTTCTAATCAACTAGTATTCATATGAGTTAATCTAAAGTCTTCTTTTATTCAATTATCTTTATCAATAGTCATAGTAACTAATCATTGAAAGAAATCTTTGTGCTTATATTGATCAAGTTCATCATTTATATAAAGAGTTGCTGGTAGGAATAATTTATTATCAGAAGCTTTCCACATAAACATCCTAGGATTAGTTAATGCTTCTGAATA
>CAXBVF010000099.1:0-2263 GCA_963979005.1 uncultured Candidatus Altimarinota bacterium
CTTGAGTCGACATACATCACTTTCAGTCAGATGTTGGAGTTATTATTATTTTATAGTTTCATCATGCTTCTAGTTTTATAATTTCAGGTTCCGTCGACCATCAGTTATGTCACACTTCTATTAATCAAAAATGATTAACTACATTATTCTCTACATTAGTAGTAGTTCATTGGTTTGATATATTTAATAGATTATAAGCATTTGTTATTGTGAATATTCAGAAGAATATTACGATTGCTCAAATTATTTTATTTAATATATTAAATTTCCTTTCTTTAAAATAACTAGATCCTAATCATACAGAAAATAAAACTGGGCTAGTTCAAAGTGCAAAAATCATCATAACAAGTCATCCAGACCAAAAACTTCAGCTACTTATAGCTAAAAGTTGCATAGTTTGAGTAAATCCACATGGCAAGAAAAAAGTAAGAGCTCATACTATTGGGGCATATTTTGCCTGTCATAATTTTTCTATTTTTGAAACAAAACTTTTAGGCATATGTATTCAAAATCTTGAAATACTTGGTACAACTTTTAGAATATTTAATCCCATATACAGAAGTAAAAATCAAACCAAAAAAGTAATAATTCAAGTTAATGAAAAACTTAAACTAAAAACTTCTCAAATGTATCATAATAATCAACCTAAAAGAAAAAATCATAAGATTCTTCAAAATTGAAATCATAATTGTACTTTTATATGTCATTTTAGTCAATGAGATGAATCTATATATCTAGAAAATCATATAATTATTCATCAAGTAATAGCTAGACAGGTGGATAGTGATGCTATTATACCTACTAAAAAAGAACTAGAGTAACTCAATGTACTAGTATCAGGCAATAAAGTATATAAATCAAATATTTGAGTAGCCATTAAAAATATAATAATAACTAATCATACAATAAGGTTTGAAAAAATATCATTCCCATTTTTTTTCTCTCATTCATTTACAACTTTAAATCAATTTTTCTCAATAGATTTAACTACGTCCTTATAAGCAGATTCTTTTTTAAAATCAACTTCCATTATTCATTTTTTATGGTTTACCATAATTAAGTCAGCTCATTTAATTTTTTTTAATTCTTTTTCTAAGATTAAGTCACAGCTAACACAATGCATTCATTTGATATGTATTGTTTTATTCATTTATTACTTTTTAAAATTTAAATTTTTTCTATAAAAAACCTAAAAAAGTAACATTTATTATTTTTAAATATTATCAATCACTTTTTTTAATTTTTTATCTGCTTCTTCAGCAACTTCTCTAATAATCTCATTATCAATATTATTCACAAGTGAACTAGCTAGAATTGTTGAAGCAAATACCCTTCAATCTCTTTTATATACTATTACATTACATGGTAATAGTAGTCATATTTCATATTCTACCTCAAGTGCCTTATTTGCTAAAAAAGGATTACATGCTCATAAAATCATATATTCTTCTATATATTTACCTAGTTTTTCCTTCATTTTTTCTTTCATATTTATCTTTGTCATAACCCCAAATCACTCTTGTCATAGAGCAATTGTAACATCATCTAAAGCCTCCTCAAATGAAGTCATAATTTCTTTACCATATCAATAATTTTTCATTTATTCTGAAATTAGTTATTTATAAATTGCTCTGTCTTTTCTCATCAATTTAACCACATATTAATTCATCACTCTAATTCAACTACATTTGTAAAACCTAGGGTTTTCATAATTGAAAGAGTTTGCCCACTTCTACTTCAGCTCCTACAATACATTAAGTATTTCTTATCTTTATCTAAAGAGTCTAATTGAAGTTTGAAATCAGACGCATAAAAATCTATTTGTATTGCTCAGCTAATAATTCATGTATCTATCAACTCTCCACTTGTTCTTAGATCAATTAATATATAATCATTTTTAGATAGTTCTGACTTAAATTCGTCTAATCAAACCCTTATAAGGGTTTGATTAGATTCACTAGAAACTATATTTATAGTTTCATTTACACTTTCAGCTTTGTTCTCTATTAAATTATCACTACATGATGATAATAAAGTAAATAGTAAAACTACAAGACTCAAATTTCTAAATTTCATATTTATATTATTTTAACAAAATATATACTAATTATTTTTTATGCATTAACTTTTAAATTATATTCAAAATTTTAATTTATCAATATTCTATTAATATGTATTTAAATGAATAAACTTATCAAAATTTAAACTCAAAAAAACTATCTATTTTTATAGATTTAATAGAACTTAAAAAAGATCTATTTTA
>CAXBVF010000100.1:0-2162 GCA_963979005.1 uncultured Candidatus Altimarinota bacterium
AATCTTGTGTAAGAATAATTGAATCCTTAAATCATGAAGCATAATATGCACTAGCAGCATGAGAGAGATGATGATCATAAAATTCTATTTTTGTATTATTAAATCATTCATTCTTAAATATATTTTTTATTTCAGTTTCTGCAGAAAATTTAATTCCTAAAATTTTTTCTTTTATAATTGCTTTTATAAATTGTAATCTATGATTAATTTTCATTTTATTAGAAAAATTTCATAAATTACTTAAATCTCTAGTTTTATAAATATTAATAACTGCTTCTGCTCATATTAATTTAAAATTACTTCATATAGAAATAATATCTATATCATCTTTATTTAATTTTTGGTCAGCTAATATTTTTTCAATTGCTAAGTATGGAATTCATGTATGATTTTTGACTCTACTAATTCTTTCTTCACTTATAGCATAAACTAATTTTCAGTTGTCAATAAGACTTGCTGAAGCATCATGTCAAATGTGTAAACCAATAATTTTCATATTTTTTATTTTCTATATTCTAAAATTTTAAACAACCAAAGTATAAGACTATTAGGTAAAATTAAAAGTAATTTTTCCAAATAAAGATGGATTATATTTAAAATATTAAAATACTTTTTTGTATAAATATATTTCTCTTGAATTTTTATTGTATTTTTTATCGAAAGTTTTAAATACTTACTTTTACCCTGTTCCGAAAAAACTCTATACCTCAATAAAGCATCTTGTATATTTCATAACTTAAATCACTCATCATAAAACCTAAACCATAACTCATAATCCTGACATCTTTCAAATTCTTCATTATAAGTACCTACTTTAGCTAAACTAGACTTCCTTATCATAGCACTTGGTTGGGCTAAAGGTGATTTTCTAGATATGATTTTTCAAACTTCAATATTATCTTTTGGGTAACTCCTAGTTCAAATCACTTCTCATTCCTCATTAATAATAATTAAATTACTTCAAACAATTGAGTAATCTAAATTGGATTCAAGAAACTGAAATTCTTTTTCTAATCTATAAATTATCGAAACATCATCCGCATCTAATATTGCAATATATTTCGTTTCCTGTGAGATATTTTCAAAAAGTCTATTTCTAGTTTTTACTACTCACATATTCTTCTCATTCCTAAACAACTTTATCCTATCATCTCTATCCGCATATTCTTTACAAATATCATAACTCTTATCTGTAGAACAGTCATCCACAATAACAAATTCAAAATCTTTAAAACTTTGAATTAAAATACTTTCTATTGCTTCTCATACATATTTTTCAGTATTATATACTGGCATGATTACTGAAATTTTTGTCATTTTATTTTTTACTTACAAACTTCCAACTATTCCTAACACTATCCTTTACACTAGTTATAGCTATCCATCATAAATCTTTTTCAGCCTTACTTGGATTACAATAAACATTTGCTATATCTCATTGTCTTCTCGAATCATATTGAAAATTAATTTCTTTTCATGTTACTTTTTCTGCAGTCTTTATCATTTCTAAAACGCTCTTCCCTTTTCAAACTCAAAGATTATATGATTCAAAAAATCATGCTCATTGATTTCATTCATCATCAGAATTAATATCTTGAAGTACTGAATTAAAACCTGATAATACTAATAATTTTTCATAAGCTAAGACATGGCCATCAATTAGATCTACTACATCTATATAATCTCTTACTCAAGTACCATCTGGAGTATCATAATCATTTCAAAAAACTTTTAATTCATCCAATTCTCAGTTAGCGACTTTTAAAATAAAAGGTAATAAATTATCTGGATTTCATTCTGGATTTTCTCAAATATATCCAGATTCGTGAGCTCAAATTGGATTAAAATATCTCAAATTTGCTATTCTAAATCAGCTAAATTTTCATAGATCTATTAGTATTCTTTCAAATAAAAATTTTGTAGTTCAATATGGATTTACAGTTGTTCAAGTATGATTTATTTCACTAAGTCAGTCTATTTCTCATTTTCATTTTCATAAAATTGGTGCATTTTTTGAAGTCATATCATAAACTGTCGCGCTACTAGAAGAAATAATATTTTTTACATTATATTTTTCCATTAATTCTAGCAAATATATACTTCAAATAATATTATTATCAAAATATTCCAGAGGCTTTTCACAACTTTCTCATACAGATTTC
>CAXBVF010000101.1:0-2080 GCA_963979005.1 uncultured Candidatus Altimarinota bacterium
AACTTGACGAGATGTGTGAAGATACTTGGCGCTGGCAGTCACAAAATCCAGATGGGTACTCTAGATATGAATAATTAAATTTTAAACTATATTTTTATTGTAGAAATAAAGAGACGTATATTATGAATAAGGGAATTTTTACAATTTCATTAGATTTTGAATTGTACTGGGGGATGAGGGATAAGGTTATATTAGATGATTATTCTAATAATTTAGATGGTGTTGAGCTAGCAATAAATGAAATATTGAAATCTTTTAAAAAATATAATATTCATGCAACATGGGCAGTAGTTGGTTTTTTATTTTTTGAAAATAAAAAAGATTTAGAAAATAATTTACCTAGTAGCTTACCTAGTTATAAGAATCAACAACATAATCCTTATAAATATATTAGAGAAAACAATGAATTAGAGCAAAAATATCATTTTGATTTTAATAGTATTAAAAATATTATTGACACAGATAATCAAGAGATTGGAACTCATACATTGTCTCATTATTATTGCTTAGAATTAGGTCAAACAAGGCAAGAGTTTTTTGATGATTTGACTAAAGCTAAAGAAATAATAAAAAATAAAACAAATCAAGAAACATATAGCTTGGTTTTTCCTCGTAATCAATTTAATGATGAATATTTATCTGTTTTAAAAGATTTGAAAATTTTAAGTTATAGGGGTAATGAGAAAAGTTGGATATATAAAGCAGTAAACCAGGAAGATGAGCAGCAAGTAAGGAGAGTAATAAGATTATTAGATTCATACTTTAACATCTCAGGACATAATACTCATTCTTTAAAGGAGTTATCCTATTCTCAACCCTATAGTATTCCGTCAAGTAGATTTTTAAGACCGGTATCTAAAAAAATATGTTTCGCTGAAAATTTACGTTTAAATAGAATAAAAAAATCCATGACATATGCAGCTAAAAATAATGAATTATTTCATCTTTGGTGGCATCCTCATAATTTTGGAAAAGATACGTTTAATAATATATCTTTTTTAAATAAAATATTAGAACATTACAATACGTTACAAGTTAAATATGGAATGAAATCGCTCAATATGAAAGAAGTATCTTATTTAATTATGGATATGTAATTATGAATAAAGATATAAAAATTTTAATGTTAGTTGGCTTGGGAGAGTCTTCGTTAATTATGTACAACGGATTAAAAAATAATTTTGACGTAGTTCGTATCATAAGAGAAGAGAAGGTGCCTCGTAAAATATTTATTCAAAGAAGAGTCAAAAACTTAGGTTATGTGAAAGTTCTTGGTCAAATTTTATTTATGATGTTTAATAAACACTTAATCAAAAAATCAAGAAAAAGAATAAATGCTTTGAAAGAAGAATATGGTCTCAATTTAAACCCTTTTCCTAAGTCAATTGTAGAAGATGTTAATAGTGTTAATGATCCTAGCGTTATTAATATGATAAGTGATTGTAATCCAGATGTTATAGTAGTTAATGGTACAAGAATTATAAATGAAAGTGTATTGTCATCTACTAGTGCGGTATTTTTAAATACCCATATGGGGATAACACCTAAATACAGAGGTGTTCATGGTGGCTATTGGGCGCTTGTAGAAGGCGACTACAATAATTGTGGGGTTACCATTCATATTGTTGATAAAGGGATAGATACAGGAGGTATTTTGTACCAGAATAGTATTAAAATTAATAATGAAGACAATTTTAATACTTATGCATATCATCAAATTGCTAAAGCGATACCATTAATAAAAAAGGCAGTGGAAGGTATTTATAATAACAATTTGAAAATTAAAGAAAGGAAGGATTTAAAGTCTGTAATATGGACACACCCTACTTTATTTCAATATATGTATTTTAGAATTTTTAAAAAAATTAAATAGTAATTAACAGTAATCATAAGAGATTTTATTAGTCATAGAAAAACTTGGGTGGAGTGCTGAACACGAGCTTGATGATATATTTGAAGATGAATGCTAAGACATAATTAATGTTAAATTTGTTTATTGACTTTCTATAGTTAATCAATAATTAGCCAGTTACTATCATTCCAGCTTTGAAGATATCTCATGGCGCTAGTTTCTGATTTC
>CAXBVF010000102.1:0-2042 GCA_963979005.1 uncultured Candidatus Altimarinota bacterium
TATTAAATTTTGAGAAGAAAAATTTTATTATTTATTATTAGAGTTAATATTATCTTTTCAAAATGAAATTACTCTTTATAAAAATAATTGATATGCAAAACATAATTATTCACAATTAAATGATATGATGATTAATTATAATAAAGATAAATTAAAAGTTTGAAATTATTGATTTTTTAGTTGATTTAATAATTCATATATTTGAATGATAAAACGGTGATTATCTAGAATAAATTGACCAAATAGTATAATAAAAGCTTTAAATAATATGATTGATTTTTTAGAAAAAATAGAATATAATATTCATTTAAAAATATCATATGATAGATTTAATAGTTATTTTACTAAAATGAAGCCTAGAATAGATGATATTGATTGATTTTATGAAATAATAGATGAATGAGATATTGCATTTTGTAATGCATGATTAGAAGAAGATATAAGATTTTGAATATATGAAATTGTTAAAAGATTATCTTTTAAACTTTTTAAAAATGATAAGTTAAAATTTATTTATAATTCTCTAATTAATAATTCTGTAGAAGTTTGTATTAAAAATTTAAAAAAAGAAAAAGATATATTAGAAAATATATGGAGAAAATCATGAAATATTGCAGGCAGTAATAAAAAACAATTATTTTTTTGAACTGCCCCCACTAAAGTGTAGTGGAAATAAAAAAGAGGTTTAATTATCTAAAAGATGATTTCTGTATTCAACAGGAGTCATCTTTTTTCTGTTCCATTGCGGTCTTTTATTATTATATTCATAAATATAGTTATTCATATAGATTTTTACTTCTTCTAAAGTATCACATTCAGAAATATCTATTTCATCCTTCATATGACCAAAAAATGATTCTGTTGGGGAATTATCAATACAGTTTCATCTTCTAGACATAGATTGAATACAATCTAGTTTTTCAACTCATTCTTTGAAGCTAGGATGAGTATAATGAAATCATTGATCAGAATGAATTAGTGCTCATTTTAAATCATATTTTTCTAGGTCTTTTAAACTATCATGAACAAATAATAATGCTAAACTATCAGATATTTGATTCGATAGTATTTCTCACGTAGCGATATCTTTCATTATTGATAAATATATCCATTTATTTTTAAATCTAATGTAACTAATATCAGTTCAAATCTTTTCAAATGCTTTTAATCAGCCAAATTTTCTATTTAAAATATTTTTTGCTGTATTATGTTCTTGAGTAGCTTTTCTAATTTTAGCATAAGGATTCTTCTTTCTGATTATTGAAAGTAACTCATATTTATTCATTAATCTAAGTACTTTTTTGTGATTCATTATTATTCAATTTTGCTTTAGTTTCATTGTTATCATACGATATCAATATTTCATCTTATTTTTTAATACTAACTCTTTGATTAATTTTACATCATTCTTTTCTTTGTATTCTTTTGTTAATTTTAATTTACTTAATTTTTTATATTTATAATATCAAGAGATTGATAATTTAGCTATATTACAAAGAATTTCTACATCATATTTTTTAGATAATTTAAGTATTATTTTATTAGGGATAGTGTCAGTAAGCTGTTTTATGAAGTTCTTTTAAGTAAGCATTTTCTGTTTCTAAATACTCAATTTTTTCTTCAGAAGACATTTTATTTATATCTTTTTTCTCTTTTGTGGGTCTTCATTTTTTAGCTCAAATTAATCATATTAATCAATTAGTTTTCTTTATATTTTTCCATCTAGTGTATGTTCTTCAAGGTACATTAGATTTAGTAACATATTCTGGAAATCATAATATATTAAATATTTCTCTGTAAAACAGTCCTTGATCTGCTAATTTAAGTACTTCTACTTTACATTCATTTGTAAACCTTATTTGTTTAGTTGTACATTTTTCTACATATTTATTTAACTCTATTTCTTTTATTTGAGATTCAGTATAGATTATTTTAGACATATTTTTTTTTATTAAGTATTAATGTATTTCTACATAATTTTATATATTATATCTAAATATACAAAAAAAGTAGAGTGTTTTTTATTTACACTCTACTTTTAT
>CAXBVF010000103.1:0-2029 GCA_963979005.1 uncultured Candidatus Altimarinota bacterium
TCTTCAACTCAATCCATAATTTGATACACATTTCATCCTTGTCAGAATGTAGCTATTCATCCACAATCTTTAGCACAAGTCCATTCTCATGCAACAGGAGAGCCTGTTTGACTTGCTTCAGTATATTTAGCTGTAGCAAATACTGAATTTCCCATTTGGAAGCTTTTTTCTATATCATATATATATACAACACTCGTCATTCCTAGATAATATTTATCATTTGATACGACACCATGAGCTCTTGTTGTAGTATTTGTATGAAACTCTAAATTATCTGATAGACTTAGTCATTCTTTAACACTACTATTGTCTATAGCGTTTAACATTTCAATTCATTCGTTTGATAAAAAGAATTGCATATTATTACCATTTGCAACACTTCATCATGAAACAGCTCCTTTATGTGTAAATACATAATTTACAGAGAAGTTATCAGGACTATCTCAGGTAATATCAACTCTAGCAGTAGCAAAATATATTACAATTTTTCATTGTATATTTTTAATACAAGTTGGAGTACCTAGATTTTGTAATTTAATAAAATTATTCTTTGGGAAATAATCTCATACACCTAAATCAGAAAAATGGATATAAGGAGTATCTCAACTAAGACTGACATACCACAATCTATTATGTTCTACTACTCATCTTAGAGGTGTAATAGATACTGAAGTAAGGTCTGTAAATCAATTAACAGCATCATATTTATACAAATCTTGTTCTCATATAATATACATAGCATTTGTAGATTCATATATCACATATGCTTCTGTAGTTGGTATTTTATCAAATTCTCAATATATATATATTCTATCTTCAGTATTTGAAGTAATTAATTTTGTTTCTCAATTTATTACAATATATTTTCAAATGAAATCATTAATTGTCATTCATCATATATTTGTTATATATCTTTTATCTCATGCAGTTGCATTTCATGATGATCAAGTTCATGATTCAGCACTTCAGATAGACCTGAAAGGAATAATATCCCAATAGCTTCATACATTAGATATATTAGCAATTGTTCACGTATTAGTCCACGTACTTCATACCAATCTTTGAAAATCAGCATTTTTACATCTAAAATAGTTAGCAGTAGAAATTGCTATAGGATTAAATCAAATTCAACTAACTAGTCATGTAGTTTCATTCGTTCATAGTAGTTCTATTGTAGGTCTTTTTTTAAATCCCATTTTATCTGTATAATCTATATTCTCTGCTGTATATAGACTATTTTTATTATTTCATATAAATGATTCATTTGAAATTAAACCAAGTTTGTAATTATCAACTACAATTTTATTTCTTTTAACTCATTTAAAGTTTATCTTTGCTTTAAACATTGTTCTAATTATTTATACAATAAATTACTCTAACCAAAAGTTGTCAATAGTTTCTTGCATTTTTCATTCTGCATATTGTAATTCATTTGAAACTTCTCCCCAATCTCTTTGATTTTTATGATATTCTACAAGAGAATAATTTATAATATTTCTATCAAACTCTGCAGGTAAAACTGGTTCATCTAAGTCATCTACCATGTCTGTTAATTTTTGAATATATTCTATATAAACAGGAAAGTTTGGTGTTTCTTCAAATATAATTTTATTAACTCATCATACTCTTTGAAATCTATATTCATCTTCTATTGGATCTATTTCTGAATATCTTCATGCAGACTTAAGATAAACTTTTACAGGTTGTAAATAATCTACTGGTAAAGTTCATACTGAGTCTGTTAATGTTACTAATGTTTTTACTGTTTTTATAGATTGTTGTACACTTCTATCTTGTATAGCCTTTAAATATACTTCATTATATCCATCATTTAATGCTTCTTTATTATCATCTCATCAAGCTATCCAAGTAGTTCTTGTATCAAGATGTTTTTTCGCAAATTTAGTTTGTAGTTCTAAAAAATTCATAAGATTTTAATTAAATATTATTGATATTAATATAATATAATTATAGTTTTTTGCAATAAAAAAGCCACTTACAGAAGTGGCAAAGGGGATTTAGCCCTAAG
>CAXBVF010000104.1:0-2010 GCA_963979005.1 uncultured Candidatus Altimarinota bacterium
ATTGTTCTAGTAAGAGCCATTCTAAATCATGTAAGATGAGCTCCTCATTCTGGGGTATTAATATTATTTACAAATGTAATTATATTATCTCTATACTCTTTATTATATTGCATAGAAATTTCTACCAATATGTTTTTAGATTCTTTTTCAACATAAAATATATCTCCTATAGTATCCTCTGTTTTATTCAAAAAATGAACATATGATTTAACTCATCCTTCAAAATAATATTTATATCTTTTTCAATTTCTCTCATCATTTATATAAAGAGTAATTCATTTCGTAAGATATGCTTGTTGTCTAAGTCTATTTTTAATAGTTTTGTAATCAAACTCTGTACTTATCTTAAAAATACTAGCGTCTGGATAAAATTTAATAATAGTACCAGTATGATTTGTTTTTCAAACAACTTCTACATCCCCATCAGTTTTTCATACAGAAAATGATTGATAATGTACTTTTTTATCTCTATGTACCCATGCTTCCATTTTTGTAGAAAGAGCATTAACTACTGATGCTCAAACACCATGTAATCAACCTGATACTTTATATCAACCTCAACCAAATTTACCTCAAGCATGTAATACTGTAAGAATAGTTTCTAGAGTAGATTTCCCCGTTTTTGCATGTTTTTCAACAGGAATTCATCTACCATTATCTTCTACCATACAAGAACCATCAGTTCATAGAGTAATTGTAATAGTATCACAATGACCAGCCATAGCTTCATCAATAGAGTTATCTACTATTTCCCAAACTAAGTGATGTAACCCTCTTTCATCAGTAGAACCAATATACATTCATGGTCTTTTTCTAACAGGCTCTAATCACTCTAAAACCTGTATACTATCTGCTCAATAACTTTGTTCTTCTTTTTTAGCCATATTTTTGTACCTAATTATTATATATAAATTAATATCTTAAATATAATGATTATTTTACAGAAATCAAGAAAGTGGCTATTTCTAGACGAAAGATTTTTTATAATCTCTTAAAACGCTAGTTTTGATATAAAAAACACTATTTTTAAAAAAAATAGTGTTTTTTCTTATATTTTATTTAGACGCAATATTTATTAAAGTCTCTTAAAATGTAAAATTACTTATGTAGTAATCTTTCTAATAATTTTATATTATTACATACTAGAAACTCATAAAAATAATA
Organism: uncultured Candidatus Altimarinota bacterium; assembly: GCA_963979005.1. Lineage (GTDB taxonomy): Bacteria > Patescibacteriota > Gracilibacteria > BD1-5 > UBA6164 > UBA6164. Next base: position 1,165 of record CAXBVF010000104.1, read on the forward strand.
TTCAAAAAATTAGTATAATATTTATAATCATTGTTATAAATAATGTTTTTGTAGATTTAGTAAAAAATAAAACTATATAATATGGAATAGAAAATATTACTAGTCAAAAAAATTGCCCTAGTATTTGATCTATGCCTTTCTCTCAACAGACCCAACATCAAAGAATTAATACAAAAAATAAATATAGCAATGGTAATAGTACAAATGTATATGCAATACATTTTTGAAAATAACTATATTTATTAAGTTGTGATTTAATTATCATATTATATTAATTATTATCTAAACATCTCCTTTACCTGCAGCTTCTAATTTTGCTTGTTGGTCAGCTACTGCACATGCTTCAACTATTGGTCATAATTTACCAAGCATTATATGAGGTATTCATGAAAAATTTTGTCATATTCTATGGTCTGTAACTCTATCTTGTGGGAAATTATAGGTTCTAATTTTCTCAGATCTATCTCCAGACCCTACTTGTGATAATCTAGCTTCTCATAATTCTTTTGCTCTTTGTTCTTCTGCTAATATAGCAAGTTTTGATCTCATAATATTAAAGGCTTTATCTCTATTTTTATGTTGAGACCTACCATCAGAACATAGTACTATAATTCCTGTGGGTAAATGTTTTAAATGAACAGCTGAGTCAGCCTTATTTGCGTGTTGTCATCCTGGTCAACCTGATCTAGTAAATTTCATTTCAATCTCATCAAGATTTAATTCAAAATCTATTTCTTCTACTTCCGGCATTATTGCAACAGTAATAGCTGAAGTATGAACTCTACCTTTATTTTCTGTTTCAGGAATTCTTTGAACTCTATGTACTCATGATTCATATTTAAACTT
>CAXBVF010000105.1:0-1879 GCA_963979005.1 uncultured Candidatus Altimarinota bacterium
TCATGCAAAAGCTCCATCTACCATATATCGATTAAATGTAAGTGGGTCTCATTCTAGCATTCATGCTAATTCATATTCATTTGTAGTAACTGAATATGTATATTTTTTATCTGTTAATGGATCTGTAGGTATTTTGTCTAGTTTATCTACATTCACAAATACTGAAGCTCAAAAAGTTCATTGAGTCCATACAGTTCATCAACTATATGTTATAGCAACTCAATCTGTTGGTTGAGGATATTTTCAGGCTCATAAGTGAAATAATTCTAATGATGTTTTCATCGTAGATATATCTGATAGTCTAGTTGAATCTCTTGCCTGAGTTGAGTATCATTGTAGTGATATAAAAGATATAGTTCATAGTATTGCTAATATTGTTATTACCACTATTAGTTCTACTAAAGTGAAGGCTTTTTTTTGTTTATTCATATAATTGTAATTTAAATAAATAATAGCTAAAAGTATATATACATATACAGTTTTTGCAATATAAAATCTAATATTATCTTGACTAACAATATTACATACTTATCATTATATTAATAAGAATTACTATAAAAAAATGAAATTATTACTCAAAGAAATAAAAATATTCTCAAAACAAAATTGGTGGATTTATATAATATTTATAATCTGCCTTTTTATTATATATAAAACTGATAGTTGAAATTTACTTGAAGTTAGTTTAGTTTTTCTATTTCATTTCATATGAGATATATGTGTCATGATGATGTGAGATTATAATAGTAAATGAAAAGAAAAACAAGCCTTATATGCTCAAATATGAAGTTTTATTATTTTTTGATTAATATGAATTTATGCTTGAATAAGTGCATGAAAATGGAGTTATTTAGTCCCTCAATTAGTTTTCATTTGGCCTATTATAAAATGATTTAATATAAATTTGAAATGGTTAAATTATAAATTTATGATTTGAGTATGAGCCTTGGTTTTAATTCTATATTGTTATTTATGATTAATTTCTGATATAGCTACTCTTATCCAGATATTATGATTCATTATTTTTCCAATAGCCCTAATTCTTACAAATAGTAAATATAAGTATTTTTGAAGTATATTCTGAATATTTTTAATGTTTATTGGTTCTTGAATAATATTATATACAGGCTTTATTGAATGAAATGTAATATGAACAGATTTAAGTTATACCTTGCTTCCTTTTACAGTATTTGTATACTATTTAAAATTAATTAAAAATTATATATAAAAATGACCTTATATTATTTAAGCATATTCTGACTCTCTATAATTATTTCTTTAATACTAATATTAATATTTAAAAAACTCTTTTATAAATTTAATATTCTAGATAATCCAAAGAAATATTCATTAAAAAGAAAACCTATCCCTTACGCTATGTGAATAGTATTTTTTATTTCATTTTTTATAATGAGCTATTTTTTTGTAGATTATGACTTTAAACTATGACTCATTTGGGTTTTTTGATTTCTAATTACTGGTATTAGTTTCATAGATGATAGACTTCATGTAAGTGCGAAAGTAAGGCTTCTACTTCAAATAATAATATGAGCAATAATATGAATAACATCTATAAAAATAGGATATATCAGTAATATATTTTGATGAATAGCAAACCTAGAAACTCATTACATTGAGATTTTTAATTATACTATATATCTAGTCCCTTTATTCTTTACTATACTTTGGTATGTATTCATATTTAATGCATTAAATTGGACAGATTGAATAGAATGAAATGCATCATGATTGTCTATAATATCATTTTCTGTTCTATTTCTATTGGGAGTAATACTATTTTGAAAAGATGATTACGAATGATGAATAAAAAATGCAGAATTTATAATGTGAATCAGCATAATTCTTGTATGAATCATAA
>CAXBVF010000106.1:0-1829 GCA_963979005.1 uncultured Candidatus Altimarinota bacterium
GGCTTATGAGTTGTAGAGTATTAAAAAGAGATATGGAATTTGCTATGCTTGATGAGTTAGTTAGGCAATGTAAAGAAAAAGGTGTGTCTGAAATTGTTGGTTACTATTTTAAAAGTGCTAAAAATAGTATGGTTTTAGACTTATATGAAAAGTTTGGATTTGAATTAACAGATACAAGTAGTGAAGATACCGTTTGGAAACTTGGTATTTTAAATTATAAAAATAAAAATAAATTTATAGGAGTTAGTAATGACCAGAGAAGAAGTATTTAACGGTGTTCAAGATATATTTAGAGATATATTTGATGAAGATAATTTAATAATAAATAATACTACAAGTTCAGACGAAATTGAAGACTGGGATAGTCTAAACCATATTAACTTAGTAAGTGCTATTGAAAAAGAATTTAAAATAAAGTTTGCTTTTGGAGAGTTGGTGACGATGAAAGATGTTGGAACAATGATTGATATCATATTGATAAAAACAAATGATTAAAAAATTTATAGAAGAAGTACGATTATTTCAAATCTTATATGAAGATATGAATTTTTATAATATTGAACTAAATGAATTGTTATTACAATATATTAATAAATATATTAAATATAAACAAATAACTGCAGAAGAGTTTAAAGTAAATTATGAAAATTTTTTAAGACAATACACTAGAGATTCTAAAAAATATATAAAAAGTAATATTTATCCAGCAATTGAGAATGGCATTACATATGATATTTCAAGAGAAGAATATGACATATTTCTACTATTATCAACAATATTGACACAACATAGATATGATATTATGTCTGAAATATATTCTCATAAAATTAAAAACAATAGAGCATTAATAATTGGGTCAGGGGTTGGAATCGAACTTGAACTTATAAAAGATACTTATAAAGAGATAGATGCTTATGATATTACAATAGATAAATTTTGTAATAAAAATCATGTAGATGTTAACTTTTATGAAAAAGAGTTTATCGGAAATAGTGATAATTTATATGATGATATTTATATAATAGAGCTATTAGAACATGTTTCAACTCCATATGAATTAATCAGTAAAGCCAAAAAAACCATGAAAATAAATGGAAGAGTAATAATTACACTTGCTGTTAATATTCCTCAATTTGATCATGTAATTAATTTTAATAATATGAATTTATTTTTAAAAGAAATCGATGACTTGAATCTATTTATATCGTATCAAAAAGAGATAAAACATAATTATCTTATGAGTGGATTGAATAAAAGTAGTAATATTTTTATGATATTAGAATTAAAAAAATGAATTTAAAATTTCATCATATTGGTATTGCTTGTGAAGATATTAAAAATACATTAGAGTTTATTGATAATACTTTTAATATTATAAATAAAACTGAAATAATTCAGCATGATAATCATGGAGTAGAAGCTTGTCTATTAACAAATGATGATGGAACTAATATAGAATTAGTATCAGGTGTAACTGTTGAAAGATTTGTAAAAAAGAAACAATTTTTATATCATAACTGTTGGGAAGTAGAGAATATTAATACATCTATTAATAAGTTTGTAGAAAATGGAGCGATGTTGATTTCTGAACCAAAGTCATCAGAGTTGTTCGATAATAGAAGAGTTGCCTTTCTACTTACAGATATTGGTATATTGGAATTATTAGAAAAAAGAATAATTCATGATTAGATTTTCCACAATTGAAAATACTGATGAAATTATGAATTTTATTAATGATAACTGGAAAGAAAATCATATATTGGCAAGGGATAAAGATTTTGGGTCATGACAACTTAAGCATGTTTAAAAACCTGTTAAAGTACCGTCAT
>CAXBVF010000107.1:0-1825 GCA_963979005.1 uncultured Candidatus Altimarinota bacterium
TATGATTAGCTGATTCTAATACAAAATTACCTAAAACTTGAGCTGAACATATATTAATGTTGATATTAGCAACTATACTATGAGCATTAATATTTGTATTTAAATATAAAAAAGATTAATATAAAAAAACTTAAACATATTGTTTAAGTTTTTTTTATATCATTTTTTCTTTCTTAATTGGGATTAAAATTCATATGATTGTTAAATCTTTTAGTATTAGTAATCTATTAAATTTTTTAAGAATTTTTTTATATAATTCTATATCTTTTCCTAGAGAAGTACTTTTTTCTATTATTAAATCTCTAATGTATAAGTATTCTCAATCTTTACTCAGTTTAGGATGTTTATTACATACTCTAAATATGAAATTTAATTCATTATGAATTAGTTCATAAGTTTTAAGTTTTTCATTTAATCTTGAATAAAAACTATTTTCTGAAAAATCCTTCTTTTTTAGATAAAGTGATTCTTTAAAAATTTCATCATGCTTATTTAGATATTTTTTTGTGATTTCATAAATACTAGCAATGGTATTATTCTTTGCTTTGAATTGATTAATTATTTTTAATTCAAATTTTTCTATTTTTAGTTTTAATAAGATTAAAAAAATGATGAATAGTATAAAAAAGATTATTGCTGCTCAAGCGATATAATAAAACATAATGTCTAGTTTTTAACTTTAAAATAGAGCTTTGTTGTAAGCTTATATAGATTATAATAGCATAATTCATAAAATAAATCAAAAACAATGGGCAAAAGTCGAGTTTTTAGCTATTTCTGTTTGACTAATAAGCATATTTTTATATAATCAGTTTGACAAGTGTTACAAGAATTTTTACTGTAACATTTTTTTATTACTTATTTTTTGTATATGATACAATTTTTCAAAGATTCTTTTAGAGAATTAAGCCATGTTGTATGGCCTACTAGAGAGGAAACAAAAAACTTTTTCACAGTTGTTTTAATTATTTTAATTTTATTCTGATTATATTTATTTATAGCTAATACTGCTTTTTCAGAAGTATTACTATACTTAAAACAAATTGTCGGATAATATTTATTTATATAAAAAGTTAAAATAATATGCTTAATAAACCAGAATGGTATGTAATTCAAGTTGTTTCTTGAACTGAAGAAAATGTTAGGTCATCACTATATCAAAGAAGAGAGAGTTTTTGAATAGAAGATTATCTTTTAGATGTTTTTGTTCCTACACATGATGTGGTATCAGTTAAAGCCTGAGGAGAAAAAGTTACTAAAAAGAAAAATATATTACCATGATATATATTGGTACAAATGCTTGTAACTAACGAAAGTTGGTATATAGTGAGAAATACTCCAAATGTTACATGATTTTTATGAGCATGAAATATTCCAGTTCCAGTTTCATGAGAAGAATTAGAAAAATTGAAATGAAAAATAGACGAGCAATCAGAAACATTTGAAACTAAATACAAAACATGAGATATGGCACTTATAATTAAAGGACCATTTGAATGAAATGAAGGTATAATTCTAGAAGTAAATGATAAAAAATGAGTTGTTAAGATGAATATTAATCTACTTTGAAGAGATACTCCTTTGGAATTAGAATTTGCTGATATTAAAGTTTAATATTACTTAAAAATTATTATGAGAAGATTAATAGTATTTATAATTTTTTTAATTATTATTTTTGTAATAAATTTAATATTTTATTTCTTATCAGATGATTATAGGTTTTTTTTAAGAAAAGTTAAGGATCCTGAACAAATCGTTTACTTAGAAGAAAAAACTATAGATGATGAAATAAAAGTAGAAAATAATTATGATGATGAAATAAAAG
>CAXBVF010000108.1:0-1771 GCA_963979005.1 uncultured Candidatus Altimarinota bacterium
TCTTTAAAAGATTCTTCTAGCACTTCAATAAATGGAGCTTTTATTTCTAAAAGTCTTGCATAATGGAATTGTAAACCTTCATAAGTTTGTTCAGTTTTTTCTAACTTAATACTAAGTATTTTTAAATTTTCTCATCTATTTAATGCAAGTATTTGATATGGTTTTAAATATGCTAATCTTTGGCTAAAGTCAGAATACAAATCAAATTTTGAAATCTGTCCTCTATCTTTTTCATTTAATTTTTCTAGTGCTTTATCTGTTTTGATTTTTGAAATAACTGAACCATGTTTTTGCATAGTTTCAATTAAATCAGCTCTTAAATCTGCATTAGCCGATATCTCAGCAGCAATAATATGAACGCATCATTCTAAAATTTCATCTTCCTTATACTCCGATAATAATTCAGCAGGTATTTCAAATTCTTTATTAAGTTTTATCATATCTGCTACAACTTGAAAACCTTTTTCAATCGCTATCATTGCTTTAGTTTTCTTTTTACTCTTGTATGGTTTGTATATTTCTTCTACTTCTTTTAGTGTTTTTGCTTTCAATATATTATCCATCAATTCTGGAGTCATTTTATCTAGTTCTTCTATTCAGTTAATAGCTGTTTGTTTAGCTTTGTGTAATTTTTCTGATTTTTCTCTCAGTTCTATAATATCTCTAATATGATCCTCATCTAAATTCCCTGTTCTTTCTTTTCTATATCTGGCTATAAATGGAACAGTTGCTCATTCAGCGATTAATTCCAATACAATTTCTATTTGAAAAGACTTAAATCATAAATCATTAGAAATAAGCTCTATATAATTTGGTTCTTCTAGAATAGTTCTATTCTCTTCTACTTTATTTTCTTCTGGCATTTTTTTTTATTATTAAATATTTATATTATTTTATGGTTTTAATATTTTTTGCAATAAAAAAAGACTAGATAAATAAATCTAGTCTTTTTTACATTTTTTTATTTCTCTGAAATAATACTTACAACTCTAATAATTTCTAAATCAATTTCTACAGTTTTTCAAAATTTAGATGATAATTCTCAATTTATTTTTGATAAAATAGATGACAGATCCGTGTTTTCAGGTAATTTCACTGTTGTTTTTAAACTAATATTATCTTTAGTTATATTTTTTACCTCTATATCTGAAATAGAAAAAGAATCTAATTCTGTTGAAATAATATTTGTTAAATAAAATGATACATTATTCTTAATTTTTATTTCTTCTCTAATTAGATTATAAGATCAAACTAAAGGAATAAGAATTATAATAATTGATATAACTACAAAACTAAGTCATTTATACATCTTTTTTTGTTGTTTTTCAATATGTGGAGTGAATCAATATAACCAAAAGAAAATTGTTCACACAATTAATATAGCTACTAGATTTGTTAGAAATAACATTAAAGCTCAAAATGCTAGATCAAAATTAAATATAGCTAACTCAATTCAAACTACGACTAATGGGGGCATTAATGATGCGGCCATAGCTACTCAAGCAATAGATTCTCAAAGTCTAGTAAATCTAAGTGACATTACAGCCACCATAGCTGAAAATATTGCAATAAAAAAATCTATAACATTCGGAGAACTACGTGCTAATATCTCATTTGTTTCTATATTTAATCAAACAAGAAATGATATCATAGCTCACATAAATATCGATGCTACAATTGAAAGTAAAAGTACTCTAAAAGCTACTTTAAAAAACTTTTGTGCTCATCTCGCTATAGCAAAAGCTACTCAGTTAATAGGTCTAAGTAATGG
>CAXBVF010000109.1:0-1764 GCA_963979005.1 uncultured Candidatus Altimarinota bacterium
TGAGTAATTATTACATTATCTTGAATATATATATTCTACGAAGCTGTAATGAAAATAATTAACGAAGAGACGGTTTCTTATCTTTGAAGCTCTATTGCTATTATGCTCATATCAGTTGTTTTAACTTGAGGATTAGTATATTTCTTAGAATATGTTGCCAAAAAGACTAATAACCTTGTTATTAAATCTGATGCACTTCACTATAAAACAGATCTTTATTCAAATGCATGAATTCTTATATGATTAGCTGTTATTTATTTTACGTGAATTTATTATATAGATTCAGTTATATGAATAATAGTAGCTATTTATATTATTTATTCTGCATGGGAATTAATTCAAAACTGATATTTATTATTACTTGATGCTGCTATAGATGAAGACGAAGTAGAAAAAATTATAGAAATCATAAAAGGTCAGAAAATGGTTACAAATTTTCATGAACTTAAAACTAGGCAGGTATGAGATATAAAACATGTTGAAGTACATATTGTTTTTAATCCAGAAATTTTATTAATTGATGCCCACAGAATAGCAAATCATATAGAAAATAAAATACCAAAAATAGATACTAATCATGAATGGGATGTATTAATTCATCTTGATCCATATGATGATTCTCCAGAATCAGAGAAAATTTAGTTTAAATTTTTTACAATATTTGAATGGAAACATGGTTATTATATGCTATAATTTCAGTTTTTACAGCTGGCTTACATAATTTTGCCCTTAAAATAGCTGCAGAAAGGCATTATAATGTAGGGTTAATTAGCTCTTACTCGTATTTAGTTGCAATCATTTTTTCACTATGATATTTTATATTTGCAGGAATTAATTTTTCTATGGATACATTATATTTATTAATGTTTTTAGCTTTTTTAAATGGTTTCCTTTTTTTACTATCAATGTTTTCAAGAATAGAATGATTAAAAAGTATAGATACAGTTATATTTTATCCATTATATAAGATGGTATGACCAGTAATTGTTACAGTTATAAGTTTTGTATACTTCAATGAAACATTAATATTAAAAGAAATTTTATGAATAATACTTGGTATATTAGTTCCATTATTACTTATAACTAAAGTAGAAAATAAAAGACAAAAACATCTATTTAAATGAGTGATATTAATATTAGTAACCGCAATCCTTACAGCTATAGCAACTACTGCTACAAAACAAGTAATGGTAAATGATTTAGATATTATGACATTTGTTTTTTTCTCATCAATATTTTGATTTATTTTTTCTCAAATTGCATATAGATCATTAGCTAAAACAGAAATCAAACAAAATAAAAAATGAATAATTAAATTTTCTATTATTTCTTGAATATTTCACTTCCTTTCTTTTTATGTATTTACACTGGCATTAGATTGAAATCTTGCAATAGTCTTTACAATTAATTCATTTAGTATCCTCATACCTATAATATTATCTATTATTTTTTATAAAGAACACTTTAGTTTTAAAAAATGATTTGTAATACTATTATCAATTTTAGCAATTATAATGTTTATTTAAATATAAAATAAAAAGTTATATTGTAAAGCTATTTATACTAATATAAATAGCTTTTTTGAGCTAAAATATTATACTAATAAAGAATTAATTTATAAATATATTTTTATGACTAAACAAAGAACAAAGAATCAAGCCTTCACCTTAGTAGAATTAATAGTAGTAATTACAATACTAGCTATTTTATGAACAATAGCCTTTATATCACTACAATGATATAGTAAAGATGCAAGAGATAGTG
>CAXBVF010000110.1:0-1760 GCA_963979005.1 uncultured Candidatus Altimarinota bacterium
GAGAAGAAAACATCCTCCCTTTCCTCAAAAATTATACAATAATACTTAAACAAGTTAATATAAACTGAAATATCTGATATATATGACTAATTTGAAGTTTAAAAATGAATTATAGTTTTAATATAAGTGCTGTAAAAGGAATAATATAATATTTATCAATAAGAATTTATACAAGAAAAAAAGCTTCCTAATATTTAGGAGGCTTTTTTTTATCAATATATTATAAATATTTACCACATACTTCAGCCAATTGATCAGCTTGTTGAACTCATACAAGAGTTTCTACTGCTTCACCATCTTTGAATACGATTAATGTAGGTATAGACATAACTCTAAATTGTCCTGCGATTTCAGCATTTTCATCAACATTTACTTTAGCAACTGTCATTTTTCCATCCATATCTGTAGAAAATTGTTCTAATATTGGAAGCATCATTTGACAAGGGCCACACCATTCTGCCCAAAAATCAACTAATGTTACTCAAGTTTTAATAGTTTCTTCAAAGTTATCTTTGTTTAATACAACTGTCATAATTTCTCTTAATTAATAAATAAATTATTCCACGATTATATTGTTAAAGTTTTAAAATGCAAAAATAATTATAGAGTTTTTAACAAAAAATAATCATCAATAAATATATAAATTTTAATTAACCCAAATAAATAAATCACACCCGGTATTTCTACTATCACATCCAGTCACATATCTACCAGAAGAAGCCCCCCACACTTGCCATCATCTATCAACCCTACCATCGTAAGTATTAATTGATCCTCAAGCATTAAGTCAGCTATCTGATAATCATTGTCTATGCTCGGTATAAGAAGCATCCCTTACAACTGCATCATCCCATGAGAGAGAAAGATAAGAAGTATTTGCAACATGTTCAGATCAAACTCTATCATGAATATAATCATGAGTTTGATAAAATCTTTTGGCTGTACTATATGGAACTTCTATCATATAATTTCCATCTCAAGTAGCTCTAACAGTATTTATTAAAGAATCACTCATTTTTGCAGTAGTAGTCATACCTGCTAAGTCTACAAGATTAACAGTATTTGTATTTTTCCAATCAGTATCATGTCATACTTCATTTCAAACTCAATATGCTACTAGCGTCCATCCTCATCAATCTCTTGTCATATCACAATATGCATCAAATCATGTTCAATTAATTTCTGGATCTATCGTATAAGTACCATCTACAGTTGATGGTTCATTTGTAAGTAATTCTCTACAAGAAGAATATATAGTAGCTGTGACATTATTAGAATTAGATGTTCATCAAGCACTTGAATTATTTAATACAATACTTTCAGATATAGCTAATATATCTTCGTCACTTGTTTTACTTAATACATATTCATATACATCTGATCAAGCTAAATCTGATCAGGTATATGCATTTTGTATTGTTCTCATTACACTTATTTTTTCTGCATCTGTTGAATCTTTATTTATTATTCATGTTGCTGATAATACTATTCATGATATTGCTCATGTTTGTGTTGCTGCATTCCATGCGTCAGGCACATTATCATATCATTCTACTACCATTGAACTTAATATTGTAGAACTTAAATCATCTCAGTCAGTATATTCTAGTGCTGTTATTAGACTTGGTGTTACTACTATATAATTCCCTGTTTTTACGTATAGCCCATTATATATTCCATTTATTTTTGGAATTCTAGTTGTTGCAACTGCATTTGTTTGTGAAATATTTCATAATGCTATATCTCATTCTCATTCTATT
>CAXBVF010000111.1:0-1658 GCA_963979005.1 uncultured Candidatus Altimarinota bacterium
AAGCACCTTTTAATTCTTCATATTGTTTTGTAATATGATCAAAATCATACACATAGTATGGAGTTTGATACTTATTTGCCAGTTCTTCAAAATTTATATTCATTTATACTTCTTACATTTTTAAATTAATTTTTATAATATCTAAATCTTAGTAATACTCTTATAAACTTATTTATCTTCATCGTTTTTTGTAACATTGTATAAAAATACAAAAATCTCTGCAACAGCATTATACATATTAGGTGGTATCTCTTTCCCTTCATTTAATTTTGATAATAACTCTACTAAATCTTCATCTTTCTGAATAGGGATATCATGCTCTTTTGCAATTTCAATAATATTATCTGCTATTTTACCAGTTCCCTTAGATAAAACTTTTGGTGCATCATTTAAAAGTTTATCGTATTTTAAAGCAACGGCTTTTGTATTTATATTTAAATTCTTATCTTTCATTATACTATAATATCCAAATCTAAACTTATATCTTTACTTGATAGATAAGGGTTCTTTTCTTCGTTGAGATCTAATAGTTTTATACTTGAAATTATCAATCCTATTTCACTTATTTTCTTTTTTAAATCTTGCATGTTATCTCTAATTAATTCTTTAAAATCTGATGTTTTAGTATAAAATGACAAATCAATTTTATTTATATCATGTAAAATTAATGATAAATTCATATCACCATAACCTTTAAGTTTTAATCTAATGTTACACTTAAATATATCCTTATCAGTATTATTGAATTCTATATTAGCATCATCACACATATCCCATATAAAAGGTATATAGAGTGAAATATTATTACCTGTTAATGATTGAAGTTGATTTAAGTCTATTTGGGTCAATAAATTTTTTGTAATCCTTAAAGTCTCTATATCTTTCATTGTATCACTTGATAATAACTCTTTTTGTATTTGTAAAAGAATATATTTTATATCTTTTTTTATATCTACTTGTGATATATCTTTTAATTTAGATTCAAAAAATATTCCAGAATTATGAACTTGCTGTTTTAATTTTGTACCATCTAAATCTTTAATTTGTACTGAAAATTGCTCTAGTAATTTTGCTTGGCTTTCCAATTTTGGATTTAACTTTAAATCAGCTATTAAACTATCTAAAGTTTTTGACATTTTAGTTAAGTTTTTAAATAAATTTGAATTTTTCAAAAGATCAAGTACTAACTTTTGAGACTTTCTACCATCTATTAAATCACTTGATAAAGATTTCAAAAGGTCATTAAATTTTTTATTTACATTAAAATCTTGTTTTAATGTAATAGTTTCTTTTGCATTAATAGATGTAGTATTTTGAGAAGACTTCTGTGTCGCTTCAGTAGAATTTACTAATAAGGAAGAAGTTATGTTTCCAAGCATTTTAGTTGTTAGATAACTAAATAAGCTTTATCTTTTAAGGTAAGTTATCCAAAAAAGATAAAGAATGATCTAATTATTTATTTCCATCCCATGCAATAGTTTGTTTACCATTTTCATCAAAAGACACAGCAGGCATACCCATAACATTAAATCCACCATCAACATAATGAATTTCACCAGTTACTCCAGCACTCAAGTCAGATAATAAATACATACCAGAATTCCCAACATCAGTAATTGTTACATTTTTCTTCATTGGAGCATGTGCTGCATTCCACT
>CAXBVF010000112.1:0-1624 GCA_963979005.1 uncultured Candidatus Altimarinota bacterium
ATCATCTTCATCAGGATTTACTCTATATAATCCATCTTCTCAAGCTGGGAAAAAACCAGTACCAAACATTGCTTTCTCTCTAACTAATACAGGAGGCAATATAGGATTAAAACCTTTAGGCACTAACTTAGACATTGCATAGTTTATTAATGCAAATTGTAATAAAACTAAATCTCATTTCAAATACCAAAATCTTGCTCAACTTACTTCTGATCCTTTTTCTGAATCTATCCATCATTTTGCTTCTCATATTTCATAATGATGTTTTGGAGCAAAATCAAATTGCGTAGGCTTTAAAAACTTACTTAACAATTCATTGTTTTCATCAGTATCTCAAATAGCTGCAGTTTCATCCAATAAATTTGGAATTTGATAATATAACTCTCTCCAAGATTCTTCAACTTCATCTTGTTTATCTTCTAGAATTTTTAAATCTTCTCAAAGTTTTTTCATTTCAGAAATTTTAGCTGGTCTTTCTTCATTTGATAAAGTAGGTATTTCCTTACTTACTTTATTTTTAATAGCCCTTAATTCATCTACCTTTATTATTAAATCTAATTTTTTAGAATCTATTTCTAAAAAAACATCTAAATCCAATTTTAAAGTCCTTTTTTTAATATTATCTTTAACTAAATCAGGATTTTCTCTAATAATTTTTATGTCTAACATTTATTTTTATTATTAATTAATTTGTCTAATTATAGCTATAAAAACAAAAAATCAACTTTTAAAAGTTGATTTTTACATTTCTTTTTTCTATATAATAATATTCATTATATATTTTATTTTTTATAAGTATAACTACATCTATACTGCCAAGCTGCTCATTGTTTAACTTTTATGTATTTTCACGGGCTATGATATTTACATGTTCAATCTTGACAAACAGATCCAGAACAATTTATTGCAGTTCAATGTATTTTTTGAGGAATTTTACTCGTTGTAAGACCATATCCTTTTACTAAATCAGTACAAGAAGAATCATTATAATATATAAAATCAATTTTTGCAGTCACTCAAGATAAAGCTGGCTTATATCAAATACAAGAAGCTGGAGCAACACAAGAATATGATGTTCAAGCTGATAAACCATTTATGTAACTTACACAAGTTTTTACTGTTGGCTCAGATGGTTCAGTTTGCTCAACACCAACCGGTGATTTAGTTATAGTATTAGCTTTCTCAAGAGTTAATACTTCGTGATTAATTAAAGTAGTTGCTTTATAAAAGCTATTATTACAAGAAACAACAGGTCTAGCTGGATGTTCCTTATTAAAATTATCTACATAATCTGATATTGCACTTGTACATCTATAACTAGAATTTCTACTATCCCATACTTCATATGCACACCATTTATCTTTTATTTTATTATTATCAGAACCTTCTCAATAATTTAATTTAAGTGAAAATGATGAAGCTGAAATATCATTTCTCTTTACCCAATCCTCACACGTTTCTCAATAATTTGCTTCTCATATAATCTCTTTTTTTCTTGCTATTAATGTTTGATAGTTAATTAACGTTTCTGCCTTATAGTTTCAATTATCACATGATATAACTGGTTTTGCTGGATGTTCCTTATTAAAATTATCTACATAATCTGATATTGCACTTGTACATC
>CAXBVF010000113.1:0-1620 GCA_963979005.1 uncultured Candidatus Altimarinota bacterium
AGATATAATTATCATTTTATAATCAAAACTTATTTGTGAAAAATCAAATGTTCAGGCATTTTCTACTGAAGCTCATGCTATAATAAATACCAGAGCTCATGGAATGATTCAAATTAAAGTTCACAAGAAAAATCATCTCCACTTAACTCTCAATATTCAACTAGCATAATTTACTAAATCAAATGGAAAAAATAATAATCTAGTCATTAAAATAGATATAAATGCATTTTCACTTACTTTATTTTTTAGATCTACAATTAATCAAGTTGATTCTGGTTTAATAAGTTTTTTTCCAAATATTCTACCAAGATAATAAGCAAAATTTGCACTTAGGTTTTCTCCCACCATAGTAAATAAAAATCATCCCCAAACTCAAAATAATGTTCAAGACATAAATGTCATAAATGTAGCTGGGAAAAATACGATTGGCCTAATTGCATATAAAAAGATATATAGTATAGGTCCCCAAAATGATGTAGAAATAAAATCAAATATCATTTGAGCAACTTCTAAATTAGAAAGGTTATGTAAATTTTTATAATGAAAATATGAATATATAATAGTTAACCATATTGCTCAAGTTATTATCTGTAATATATTATCTTTCAAAAAATATTTTGCTTCTCACTTTGGATTTGAAATCGTTCATATAACAAAACTGTCTGCTACTTTTTTTATAAGTTCTGCTTTTGTTGGATATGAATATATAAGCTTTGAAAGTTTGTAAGCTGAAATATTACTTTGCATTGCACTGGTTAATATAGGTAATATCTCCCCTGCATTAGAACATACTACAGTTGCTCAAAGTATTTTTCAAGAAACTCTTTTAAAATTTATCTTTACAAATCATAGCTTATTATCAGTTAATTTACTTCTGTCATTTACATCAAAATATAAAATTTTAGATACTATATCTTCTTCATTATAGTGTTTAAATAACTCTATTTCTGTTTGTCACACTCTTGATACTTCAATATTTGTATAAAGAGTTGCTGGTAAAACTGCTGATCTAGTTGAAGATTTTATAAACGAAAAAAGTATATTTCTAACTACTCCCCTTCATTCATTATTTGCCCAATGTGTAAACATAGGATTTCATAAAACACAATCTCAAATAGCAAAAATATTTTTTATAGATGTTCTATTATATTTATCTACTTTTATTCATTTATCGTGGAAATCTATTTTTACTTTTTTTAATCACAGATTTTTTACATTTGCTCATCTTCAAAGAGCTGATAATACTTTATCAAACTTAATTTCTCTTATTTCATTTGTAGATTTATCTTTTAATATAATAATATTTCAATCTACTTTTTCAACTATTGTATCTGTAAGTACATTAATTCACTTCTCCTTAAAAATTTTTCTGAGTAAATGTGAAGATTCTACTTCTTCTTTTGGTATTAATCTCGTATTTCTTTGAACTATTGTTACATTAATTCATAAATTCGCGAAACTTTCGGCTAACTCACATCATATATATCCTCATCAAATCACTACTAAATCTTTTATATTTTCCTTTAGTTCAAATACATTTTCATTAGTTAGTAAATCTTTTTTATCTAAGCCATCAATTGGATAAATATTAGGATGAGATCATGTAGAAATAACTATATT
>CAXBVF010000114.1:0-1588 GCA_963979005.1 uncultured Candidatus Altimarinota bacterium
TTTTATATATTAATTATATTTTTATGATAGGATTATCAGATAAAAATGCTACTAGTATTAAGCCTCTTAAAAAAACTTATAAAGTTTCTAATAAAGAGATTACTTTTGAAGTGGGTAAAATGGGTTTAATGGCACAAGGTACTGTTACTATGAGTGATAATAATGATAATGTGTTATTTGTAACTGCTGGGTGTAAAGAAAAATGAGTTAATGAAGAAGCTGGATTTTTTCCTTTGGTTGTTGATTTTGTAGAAAAATTTTATGCTACTTGAAAAATAGGTGGTAATAGATTTATGAAAAGAGAGGGAAGACCTAGTGAAACTGCTACTCTTACTTCTAGAATGATAGATAGGCCAATCAGACCAATGTTTCCTAAAGGAATAGTTAATGATACTCAAATCATTGCTACTGTATTATCAGCTAATAATGACTCAGCAGATTTAGGTTATTGGGGTATAACTTGAGCCTCACTTGCACTTATGCAAACTGGGATGCCTTTTGATGGACCAGTTTCAGGAGCAAAAGTATCTATGATGAATGATTGAAGTTTTGTTTATGATCCAACTTTTGTAGAACAAGAGGAATCTAAATTAAATATTATTGTTGCTGGTACAATGGATGCTTTAACTATGGTTGAAGCTGATTGAAAAGAAGTATCAAATGAAGAAATGCTAAAAACGCTAGCTTTTGGACATGATGTAATTAAAGAAATATGTGCTGCTCAAACTGATTTCATATCAGATTTTGAAAAACAATTTGGAATTCCAGAATTTACTCCAACATTTAATTTGCCTGACGTAAGTTTATATGAAAAAGTAAAAGAATTTTTAACTATAGAAAAACTAGATGCTATTTATAATAAATGAAAAAAATGATTCCAAGATGAATTAGATAAACTAGATGAAGAAGTAAAAGAATTTTTAGTAGCTGAAAAATTAGTAGAAGAAGATGCTGATTTATCTTTTGCTTGAGATATTGTTTATAAAAGAGTAAAAGAAGTTACAAGATATAATGTATTAGAAAATGAAAAAAGACTTGATGGAAGAGGATTAACTGAAGTAAGAGATATTATTTGAGAAACTAGTGTTTTACCTAGAACTCATGGTTCTGCTATTTTTCAAAGAGGTATGACTCAAGTACTTAATATATGTACTTTAGGTTGACCAGAAGATATTCTTTTGATAGATGATATGTATGAAGAAAGAACTAAAAGATATATTCATCACTACAATTTTCCACCATATTCAGTATGAGAGGTTAGAATGATGAGAGGTGTGGGTAGAAGAGAAGTAGGTCATGGTAAATTAGCTGAAAAAGCACTTGAACCAGTATTGCCTTCACTTGAAGATTTTCCATATATGATTAGAACAGTTTCTGAAGTTACTAGTTGTAATGGTTCTAGTTCTATGGCTTCAGTTTGTGGTTCCACTATGAGTCTTATGAATGCGTGAGTACCAATAACTTCTCCAGTGTCGGCTGTTGCAATGGGTATGATTTATGATGAAGAATCAGGAAATTATAAAATATTATCAGATATTCAAGCTCAAGAAGATTTTCTATGAGATATGGATTTCAAAGTAGCTAGATC
>CAXBVF010000115.1:0-1564 GCA_963979005.1 uncultured Candidatus Altimarinota bacterium
CAATTATCAAGAAGTTTAAGTGAAACTCCAACAGATCCAGTAAATGATAAGAAATATATATACTCAGTAAGTTGAAATAAAAATCAATTTGAAATATTGAATCCATTAGAATGAGATTTAGCATTAAGTACAATATCACAAATAAATGCGGCTGCAGAAGCAAGAATTCCAAAAATAAGTGGGGAATATAATGGTTTATATGTAAAGACAGGAAATTACATAGTTGCAACACCAAGTTTAATAACAGCATATTGATATATAAGTTGAGCGGACTTAAGTGCAACAATATTAAGTTCAATGGTAGTAGAATGATATTGAAATATACCAAGTATCTGAAATACCTTATCTAATACATGAGCAATATCATGAATAGTACTATCAGCAACATGAATAATAAATAAAGATTCAACAGATGCAGAGAAAATAAGTGTAATGAGAACAATACAAAATGCATATACAGGTTCAGATTTAGCATGAACTGACGTATATAATTATATATTAAGTAAGACAAGTGATGAAGAAATATTAGCTTTGACTGAAAGTATAATTTTAGATAATTCTTCTAGTGTTAGTTCAGGATGAAGTTGATGATGATCTGAACCAGAAGTACCATTATACGTATTTAGTACACATACATTTACAAATTGTGGTCAAACATGAGGTGTATGACCAAATTTATGACAATGTACAACCTCTTATAGTACTGTATGGGATGAAAATACAGATTATTTAAATATGACTATTAGTTGAATACAAGAATGGACTGTACCAGAAACCGCTTCATACACAATAATTACAAAATGAGGAAAAGGAGTTGATTATAGTAGTTATTTATGATGAAATTGAGCTATTATACAGTGAGATATCGACTTAAGCAAAGGGGAAATAATTAAAATATTAGTATGACAACAAGGGGCTAGTTGATGATGATGAGGTACATTTGTGACTAAAAGTGATAATACACCTCTTATCATAGCTGGATGAGGTTGAGGTAATTCTGCTTATAATTATACTATTGTTCCAGCTGAAATATGAACATCATGATGAAATGGATCTAATGGTTTTGGTGGTACTAGTGGAGGTTGAGGTAGTGGTTATGATGGTGCTCCTTGATGAGCTGGTCTTACTGCTGATGGAGGAACTTCTTCTTGTGTCCATCTTTACCAAGTACCTTTAAGTTTTATAAACTGAGGTGTAGGTGGAACAAATTGTGCTTGAGCTTGATGATTTTGATGATGAAGTCCTACTGATGGATGTTGTATGGGGCAAAGTTGACCATGAGGTTGATATTCTGGATGATCAGCGGCCTCATGAAGTTCTACTTATTGATGATGATGAGGTTCTTATAATTCTTGAGTAAATCAATCAAATTCTATTTGAAATGCATGACATTGAAGTGTTATAATTACAAAATTGTAAAAATAAAAATTTTAATAATAATTATTTAAAAAATGAACAAACAAAAACAAGCATTCACTCTAGTAGAACTAATAGTGGTAATTACAATACTAGCTATATTATGAACAATAGCTTTTATATCACTTCAATGATATTCAAAAGATGC
>CAXBVF010000116.1:0-1524 GCA_963979005.1 uncultured Candidatus Altimarinota bacterium
TGGGATGGTAGGATTCGAACCTACGCATAACGGAGTCAAAGTCCGTTGCCTTACCGCTTGGCGACATCCCAATAGTTTTTTTCGCTTTAGAGCTTGTGTATTATATAAAAAATAACAAAAAGTCAAAATTAATTTTACATTTTTTGTAGTTTAAATACTATTTAAAAGTTATAAATATTTTTTAACTAAAAAACTATGATGTGATTTATAAGTTTTATGCAAAAAAGACCAAGCGATAAAGCAATAAGAATAGCAAGAATTATCTTCGGTATAATACTCTCTTGAGCGCTGTATTACAACCTAGTATATCAATGAGATACTATAGAATCTCATATGTTTTGGATGGAATTTTCAGAATCTCAGTTAGAATATTTTAAATACTGATTTTCTGCATTATGAATTATCCCAATTTATATGTGAGCAACTAACATATGTTTACTAAAAAAGAAATATATGAGATATCTTCAATGATTCTTTGCTATAATATTATTCTACATATCTTCAACAATAGTCGAATGACCTGCTCTAGACGTTGATTCATTAATTGCATTTATGTGAATTTTTCCACTAATGGCTTGAATAACATGAAAATGTATAACAAGTAATTGTATGAGACATGCTGAAAAAGTTACTAAAATAAGAGTATAAAAAAAGAGAGTTTAAAAACTCTCTTTTTTGATTTTTTATGTTTTTTATGTATAAGTATCCTATTACTATTAATTTTGAAAGCTATCTGGCTAATTAGACTTAATAAAATAACAACAAAAGACTACAACTACGTAGCAAGGGTTTTTAAAAAAATTGGATTCTTCCCTAGAAGTATTACTCCAATAATATTTGTAAAAGCTATTTTTTATCATAGCTTGCAAAATAAATCTTGGAGAGCTATATCTCTACTATTAAACTGTAATCATATTGCTTTACATAGTTTTTATTCAAATTATTGAAATAAAGAAGAAGTGATATGAATTTTTCACTATTTTGTTAAGTCAAAAGTTATTGTATATATAGGTGATACTAAGAGTTTTACTAATGATGAAATAGATAACAAAGATAAATTTTTAAAATTGACAACTTCAAGATTAAACTATATATTAGAAGCATAATTTAATATTAATTACAAAATTATGTGTTGAATATTTGCCTATAACTGAAATAAAAATTCTATTCCCTTTTTAGTTGAATGACTTAGAAAATTAGAATATAGATGATATGATAGTGCTTGAGTATTTTGAGTATCTAATTCTTGAGAAGTATTTTTAGAAAAAGCTTTATGAAAAGTATCAAATCTAGCTTCAAAAGTAGAAAAAAGTGAAGAAAAAAATAAAGAATATACTAATTGAATAGCTCATACTAGGTGGGCTACTCATGGAAAAGTAACAATAGAAAATACTCATCCTCACAACTCTGAAAACAATAGATTTTTTGTAGTTCATAATTGAATTATTGAAAATTATATGAGTTTAAAAGAAACTCTTGAAAAAAAGTATAATTTTTACTGAGAAACTGATACAGAAGTAATAG